>NZ_LWFZ01000112.1:0-10640 GCF_001635225.1 Oleiphilus sp. HI0086 | reverse complement strand
CGGGTAGCCTAATTTGGCTGAGCGTTTCTCGGCTCCGACCATCAGACACTATATACGTCCGTATGTTTAGCCCTGGAAATTTCTGACTCATCGCTTCGCAATACCGAGCCGCTTCATTAACGCCTTCTATGATTGGTGTTCCACCGCCCGCTCGGAGCCCCTGCAACCAGTTCTCGATCTGTTTGGGCGCTCTCACTTTCGCCATGAGCGACAGTACTTGATTGTTACCAAAACCAAACACCGCAAGTTGCTCTCTGTTTAAGTAAGCCTCATTGGCGATCGCAGCAACAACACCTTTTGCACGTGCAAAAACGTCACCTTGTAAAGTAGAGCCCGAGGTATCAAACAAAACAACATGTAAGACTGACTGACCCAATTTTTGTTTCCGCATCTTGAGCTTATTAGGCGGCCACTCGCCAAAACTACTTAGCAGTGTGCCGAACCAATCAGGAAGTCGCCCGTCTTTGTTCGATGTTTGCCGGCCTATGGTAGAGCGCCCTTTTTGATTGGCAAACATCGAGTCTAACAATGCAGAGGGTTGGCTTATCGCACGCGCGTTTGATTTTGTGGGGATGGCATTCTCCGGTGATACAATACCGTTCATGCATTTTGGGTCCATACTCCCCCAATCACTGTCGGTACTATTTTGTTCGCCGGTATCGGCATCGCCCTTTGCGTCATTCTGGTTTGGTTGTCTATGTGAATCATCGGGTCGCTTAAATCCGGTTTCTGGAGAATCGTTGCCGGAGTTAGGATTACCGCTTCCGGAATCACCTTGAGCTGGTGGTGGCGCGTCGTGCCTACGGCGGTGGTGCAAAACCAGCTCTGAAACCGCATCAAGATCATCCAAGATGACCTCTTTTCGACCTTGCCAAGCGGCGTGCGCGCGAGCTGTTCGATACCAAACGATATCTGCTCTTAGTCCATCTACCAACGCATCTTCACAACGTTGTGCAATTTCAATTCGAATGGAGTCAGAGCATGCCACACCCTCTAAACGCTTTCTTGCTGAAACTACCTTAGCGATCAGTGCTTCTTGCTTTTCTTCATAGGCAAGAGTAAATGCTTCTGGATCGGCATCAAATGCTTCGCGCGTTTTAACGATGGCAACACGCTCTTCTACCGAGTAGCGGTTAGCTAAATCGACTGCCAAACCGAAACGGTCGTGTAACTGGGGGCGCAATTCTCCTTCATCAGGATTCATCGTGCCGATTAATAGAAACTCCGCCTTGTGTTGATGGCTGATGCCATCGCGCTCTATGTAATTGACACCACTTGCGGCGACATCCAAAAGCAGATCTACAAGATTGTCAGGCAATAGATTAACTTCATCGACGTATAGAACGCCGCCGTTGGCTTTACTTAGTAAGCCAGGTTGGAAATCTAAGGACTTGTCACTCAGCACTTTTTCCAAGTTCAGTGTACCGACCAACATCTCTTCACTCGTCCCTAAAGGCAAAGTAACAAAGGATGGTGAGTCACTGCCTAAGCGCGCATCGTCGTAAGGCAATAGACTAGCCAAAGCCCTAGCAAGGGTGGATTTTGCTGACCCTCTTGGGCCAGTGATAACGACACCGCCGATGGACGGATTGATAGCCACGAGAATAAGCGCAAGCTTGAATGAGTCTTGGCCGACCACTGCACTAAAAGGCATGTCTAATCTATCTGAATTATGCGCATAGTTCATAAAAGAGTCTCTCAAGTTTTCTTGGGCGGAAGTAAAAGCCATTAAGCAATCTCAGTTTCCGACCAAGCTTCTATTTCAATCATTCGCGCAGACTCTAAACGAATATGTCGCGTCGCGATTTTAGAAACAAACTCTTCATCATGTGAGATAACAAGCATTGCTTGCGGCAAGGACATCAAGACGTCGAGCAAGCGTTGTCTAGCTTCGTTGTCGAGCGCGTTTGTCGGTTCATCTAACAACAACACTTCTGGCTCCATGGCCAGTACCGATGCCAATGCGACCAAGCGTTTTTCGCCCCCCGAAAGCTGATGCGCAACTCGCTTCTCAAATCCTGCCATGCCAAGCGACCTAAGTGTTTGCTTGGCCTTTTCGAAGGCCCGCTCTCTGGTTTTTCCTAGATTTAGCGGGCCAAATGCCACGTCCTCTAATACAGTGGGGCAAAATAGTTGATCATCGGGGTCTTGAAATAGAAAGCCCGCCTTCGCGCGTACTTCAACAAATTCAGACTCTTGCTTTCTAAACTTGCCAAAAGCAAATACATCACCCGACTTTGCTTTTTTTAGCCCTACCAGTAAATGTAGAAACGTCGTTTTGCCCGCTCCATTCGGCCCCGTGAGCGCAACCCGATCACCCGAGTAGAGAGAGAAATCGACATGAGATAATACTTCCCCTCTTCGTGGGTAGCGGTAGCTTAAGCCTCGTGTTTCAATTAGCGCTTCCATAAAAGCCTCAAAGCAGGTTGATAAGAATTAGAGAAATCAAGAACGGAACGCAAACGATGATCAAGCAGTAATCGCGTGCGACTAACTTATCATCATCCAACAAATAGAAGCGGCCGTTGTAACCACGACACTTCATTGCCTCCATGATTCGCTCTGAACGTTCAAGTGCATGGATTAAAAGCATTCCCACTAAATAGCCAATTGAGCGCCATGTGTGCGTATCCATTCGCAGTACAAATGCCCGCGCCTGCATCGCACGTTTCATGCGTTTGTATTCCTGACCAATCACGTCGAGATAACGTACCGTAAACAGAAGCAAATGAACGAGCTTATCGGGTATACGTAACCGTGCTAAAGCATGCCCGAACGTTGTCGCATTCATGGTGCCCACAACAGCAAGTAAAGACAGAACAACGGTATTCGCTTTAACGGCAATCAATACCGCGTGGACCAATCCATTCTTACTCGCCGTCAACTCCGATATTTCGAAAAGCACATCATCTTCCCCAGAGACAGGCGTCGTAAATGGCAGCATAACAATCAGAAATATCATGAACATATCCATCGCCAGGACGCGTCTAAACGTGCGCTTGAGATTTAACTTCGCCAAGAAAACAAGAGCACACGCGATACCCAATTCGACGAGCACAACATTGAGTTCTTTCGACAACACAACAATGCAGGAAAAAACAGCCACCCAAATAATTCGGACTCGAGGATCGAACGAGTCGATCACCGAATCTTCATGCTTCAGCCTCTGCCCTTTCCACGAAGTGCCGCTGTGTTCGAGATTCTGTGGCACCTTAACTCGCCTTATTCTTTGTAGATTGATTTCGCTGCGTTAGCCAAATACCGATACCGCATAAGCCAAAGATGTAACCAATGCCACCCAAAGCATCCCGAAATGATGCTTTCTCTTTGTAGGCATTCAACTCTTTGCGCAAGGGCTTAATTTGTTTTGCGACAGCCTTTTCGATCAATGCTTGTAAGTCATTACCCACCAACATCTGTCCTCGAAGGTTTGTTTCCAGAGCGTCGGCAGATTCCACTGCCATAATCTCGCCTAAGGTATCCGATAAGTCTTCAGCGTTTAAAACTGTTTCAAACACGTGGCCTGCCCCTAGGTTCGCGTAAATATGATGATCAATCCGCTTCGTCGCTTCGAATGTAAAGAAGCCCTCCTCATCCGTTTCGACCAAAACAATTTCTTGACCCTGGAGATCACGAACCATTACCTTAGAGCCTAGTGGTGCCATCTCTCCATTGGAAAAACCTATTTCGCCCTCAACATCAACACCAATGGTATAAACGCCGCCCAGTACGTTATGCGCGACACTCTGCGAACTGACGAAAACAAGGAAGAGCAAACAAAGATTACGTATCATCCCAATCCTCCGATATACGCAGGAGCTCAGGTTTAACTTGTCGAATCAGCAAGACAGCCGCGCCGGTAACAAAACCTTCTAGGATCATAATCGGTATATGCGCCAATACGGTCGCTTGAGCCGCGAGCACAAACGCCTCTCCAGATAATGCCAGGGAGCCCGCAACTAACAATGTAGTTAGTAGAATCGCACCGGCGCCACCAATCGCGCCCCATATCGCAGCTAAATTTGTGTTCGGAGCAGAGATCCCTCTATGACATACGTAGTACATCAGCACAGCCGGTAGTGCGATATTAAATGTATTGACACCGAGGACAACGAAGCCGCCAAAGCCAAAGAAAACAGCTTGCAACAGCAAGGCAACAAGCAACGCGGGAAAAGCCGCCCAGCCAAGTGCCAGGCCAATCAAGCCGTTTAAAATAAGATGAACACTAGAAAAACCAAGTGGGAGATGGATATATGAGGCAACGAAAAACGCAGCCGATAGTACGCCGACTTGAGGTAAGTGGTCGTAATCGAGCTTCTTTAACCCGATCGCCACCCCCACTACACTAAGTACAACACCAGCTGCTAGAACCGGCGCCGCAAGCGCACCATCAACTATATGCACGTTGGCACCCTCTACTTAAGTTCATGGGCTTGCACCCAAATGACAGCGTCTTGAGACAGCTCTTTACCTTTAAATTTCTTTTGTGGCCCTACGCCCAGCGCAGCAAAACCCCATTGACCCGCCTTCGGTATCGCAAACGTGAATGTTCCGCTAGCATCGGCATAAATTGTCATCGTAATAAATGCTTCTGCAGGAACTTGAATCGTGGGATCACTAGAGAACGCATTCTTTGACATTTCAGGTAAATAGTTGATGTATTCAACTTCGATTTCCGCAAAAGGTACGGGCTTTCCGTGACTTCGCACAATGCCAGTGAAGCTTCCGCCCTCATAGATCGCGTAGGGTTTCGTAAGGGGCACGATTTCAGCTGGCAAGTTTAAGTCACTTTCCCAATCGCTTGGCAGGCTGCCTACATTGATAATGGTTTTTGCGAACTGTTGGATAAAAACATCTTCGCTTTTCTCCAAATATGGCGCCATTTCGAAGACAAAGATATTATCGCCTAAGCCTTTCAGCTTAACTGAAGACTCGTAAGAAATGCCCGTATTCTCGGCACTGGCCCAGTTACTTTCTACCAGCTTTGTGCTCAGATCTTTCTTCTTGCCTTTTTTGATGTGATAGAACGCAAGCGGCTTATCAACAGCCATCACATAACCATTGGCTGCTGGGTGGGTAAAGGGCATTCTCAATTCCACTATGCCGCCTTTGCTTCTTAATAGGTCAGGGGTATAGATCATTTGAAAATGTGCATTCGCAGTCGATGCAATCGTTAGCCATAAGCTAATTGCAACAACCCATTTGGTTAATAAGAGTAATGACTTACTATGAATTTTCAATAACTTGCTCCGCCTAGAAATAAGTATCAGCCGGAGTCGAGAAGGGAAAAAGTAATAGGATCGGAAGACATTATTACCTGATGAAGCCCTCCGCAACACCTGTATAACAGATCATCAGGTTGGTATCCGGACTCATCAGCTAGGCGCTAAACGCACCTAATCACTTCACCTTCCCACAAGTTTTAAAAGGAGCAAAACCTTTTAATTCACCTGCAGTGGTATACGAAGCGATATAACCAATTTACCGTTGCGGGGGGCAGTGTCGGGTTCATAGTTAAACTCACCGACTTCCCAAATTGAAAAACAGTTCAAAGAACGATGTTTTTCACTCATGTCGTTAAACATGACCTAAGATCAAGCGCGAACTGTACTCATTAAGAATTGGTCTGTCAATTGAAAACCTTGTCTTGAAGTGAAGATGTCTAGTTTCGGGACTCCTTAAAATTTAGTGCTTTTCAGTCAGGTTTGACATAAGTGCCAATACCTCAAACTGATACAAACTACTCACTAATTCGCTTTAGAGGTGTGCTTTGTAACATTTCCGGAGCAGACAAAAGGTAGAGCTTTGTGCTCAAAGCCTGCATTCAGTCAGAGCTGAAGTCGGCTGTTTTATCCTCATTTGAAAAATGTCCTCTGAACGTCTTACTTAGGGACAAAGTGCTAGTTTGAAAATTTCTGCTTCCTCATCATTGCAGGCGCAGACGATTACTATACGAAACGCTGCTTTTTGAAGAAAGGAAAAGAAATTCCCTACCCTGACTTTTGTCTAAATAGTCTATTAAACACAACGGATGAATACTTAAGATTCACAAAATTCAGTCAACCCCTTGCCCGATATATAAAAGTCATTTACAAACAATGTCAACCAAATCTAAAGGACTGGTTTTCCAATAAAAGGTGATGTAGGCATTTAAGAATAATAAAGATTGGCTATGTCAACGAAGATAATATCCTTTCCCTCTTGTGATTCTTAGTAATTAAATTGACTTTATAACGACTAACAAAACGAGGATGAATTAATGTCGCCCAAATTAGTATTTTAGTTGAATTTAAGTGAAACAAATCAAACTGAAGGTAGTTTCGATAAAAGTTTAGTACTTTAGTTGGAGGTATTCATCTAAGTGATTGAATCTTGATTCATGGAG
This sequence comes from Oleiphilus sp. HI0086, assembly GCF_001635225.1. Lineage (NCBI taxonomy): Bacteria > Pseudomonadati > Pseudomonadota > Gammaproteobacteria > Oceanospirillales > Oleiphilaceae > Oleiphilus > Oleiphilus sp. HI0086. Next base: position 4,255 of record NZ_LWFZ01000112.1, on the reverse strand, counting down.
TTTAGTAATTTAGTTGAACGTGCAACTTGTTTTCGGGTGAAATGACCGGCAAATACAGACTAACCGATTGGTTTTATTAAGCTTTAGGCTTCAGAATTTTGGTTCCAAAATCAAACTTCTCGAGATTTTCCGCTCTCAGCGCGTTTTTTGGCGCTTGTTTGAACATAGACCGTGTCAGTGGTAGCCATACTTGAATGCCCCAGGTCTTCCGAAACATCCTTAAGGGCGCGGCCTCGTTCAATCTCCATGCTTGCGCCTGTATGACGCAGCCAGTGAGGTGAAACATCTTTGAAAATTTGCGCTGCTTTCTCTCCTGATCGAGACCTCATAGTCTCGTAGGTTTTATCGAGCACCTGATGGACAAGACGCGCTAGTTGTCTACCACTCATACCTCCAGCCCCACGAATTTTCTCCACAATTGGTTGCTTGTCCTGTCTACCAGGCAATGCAGGCAAGCCACGCCATAGCCGATAACGTTCTAAATAAGGCAGGAAGCTATCTGGGACAGAAATGTCGCGAATTTTCTTTCCTTTACCGTATATCTTGAGCCACCAGTTTTTCTTATCGTCTTGCCAAAAGTGGCTCATAACAGGTATCCAGTCGTCACGCTCAGCTAATTCAGAAATTCTCAAAAACATTGTTTTCATTGCAGCCAATAAAAAAATATTCCGCTCAAAGAGTGAGTCTTCGTCAGCCATTTTTTCAGCCGTAATTAGTAGTAAATCCCATTGTGCCTGGTCTAGCCGCTTTGTTTCTTTTACCTGTGCATCCTTAACTAATCGCTTACAGTCTTTTTTTGCAAGACCTGCCGGATTTCCTAATGCTATTTCGCTCTCCATTAAGTGTGTGTAGAAACCGCTTATAGCAGAAAACATGGCAAGTATAGATTGCTGTGAAGGCCTGTATTTCTTTTTATCAGCATCACTACCTTCGGCTATATATCTAAAAGGCCTCCAGCTTTTATTAAATTCGTACAGACCAGCAGACGGTACAAATTTATCCACATTGGCTAGACCTATCCAAGTTTGCGGTGGCTTAAAGAAGAACTCTGAATAATCAAGTAAGTCATTCTTTCTAAAATCGACAGCAGGCTTTTCTGCCACCAAAAAACTCCACAGCAAAAATTTTTCTATGTCAGAACGGAATCTAATGTAAGTATGCTCAGATTTGTTTCTGCCAAGGAAAATCAAATACTCTCGCGCCCAATCCCAGTGTTCACGGCACCACTTAGGGTTGTCGTTGAAAAACTGATCTAGCTGTGGGTAATCACGCCAGTCAAAGTCTTTAAGCTCGTTGTATGCTGGGAATAAAGGGATTGATCTTGGAGTTGCCATAGGACTTAACGCTTTATGAGTAAAGACTAGATTAACTCATACACTATGTCCAATAATAGATCTTATTGGACACTTTAAAGATTAACTGTACAGCCTGGTCAGAAAAATAACGACGGACTGATTTCGAAACGTCTTGAAAGTTTTTCAATATGCTCTTTAGTAAGTGACCTCTTCTCGCTACATATCATAGATACTGAACTTTTCGGGCCAATCTCATTTTTAAAATCTGACATAGTTAAGTTATGCTGATCCATCAGCAATCGCAACATGGATGCGCCTGCATCTTTAGACTCGATACTAGTGTTAAAATCATGAAACTCAGGGGCTTCTTCTTCATACGCATGAATTTTTGCCCACAAGACATCAATAAGAAGCAAGTTTGCATCATAGTCCTCAATAAGTTCATCCATAAGCAAAAGTGCCTCTTGATGATCTTCCTGTGAATGTATACCAGCGATAAATGGCATCTCACTCTGTAATTCATGCGCAAGCTGTGTAATGTGTTGTATGTTCATTTCAGCTCCTTTCTTCTATAACGGTTTGTGAGCCGATCATACTATTTATGGTCGACAATGTATTTTACGTAAACACGTTGATGGCGGAACTCAATGAATGCGATAAGTCTTAGGTTATTACCGCCTAAATCAACTACCCACCATTTATCTTTGTACTTAAAGTTATCTAGCGACGGCACTGCCTTTTTTAGTACGTGATGATCTTTAAACTTCCCACTCTTAAGTAGTCGATAAAAATCTTCTATCGCATTGGCATCGTTTGGGTATTTCTTGATAGCTTCAACGAATATACCTCTGGCAATAACATGCATAAAACTTCCATTAGTTCGCAATATGTGAACAGTGTAAGGCATATGGCTCTTGTTCGCAATATGTGAACCGGGGCCATTAATATTTTGTGTCTGCGCCCTACTCTTTTGGAAAACTAGAACATTGGCCTTGCGGGTAAACCGTTCATAGGATCCAAGAAAATTTTTCTCGATATCTTACATTACCTAAAAGAGGAAAACCGACATAACGCGAGCATCGCTTTCCATGCCTATTTGCCTGGCTTTTCTTATATTACAAAAGACCCGAAAGCCGACATAACACTTTGCTAAGTTGGCTGATCATTCTTTATTCGATATCCTTGTGTCATCAACACAAGGATTGAATCGACCAGCTTTAACTAAACACTTTTCTGTTTGAATTCTTCTAACTTTTCATAAGCCAGTGGAGGCATATTATTAGCTTCCCCATGCTTACGTCTAGAGTTATAAAACATTTCAATGTAATCAAAAATATCTGCTCGTGCGTGCTCTCTTGTTGAGTAGATTTTCCTCTTTACTCTCTCACGCTTGAGAAGCTGAAAGAAGCTCTCCGCTACTGCGTTATCATGGCAATTTCCTCGCCGACTCATACTCGCTTTAAGGTTGTGAGCGCTTAGAAAGTCATTCCATTCGTAACCCGTAAACTGACTGCCTTGATCAGAGTGTATTAACACCTGGTTCCGCGGCTTTCTTCGCCACACTGCTGCAAGAAGAGCTTGAGTAACAAGCTCGGATTCCATTCTTGAGCTCATAGACCAACCAACTACGGCACGAGAATATAAGTCCAGTACCACAGCAAGATAGAGCCAACCTTCGTGAGTTCTGATATAAGTAATATCAGTCACCCAAGTTTGGTTTGGCATGGCTACAGAAAACTGGCGATCTAATACGTTGCTTGCGACGATTGCGGGTTTGCCGCCATAGTGGCCTCTATGCCTTCTGTAACCTACTTGAGCCCTGATTCCTTCCTGCTTCATCAATCGTGCAACGCGATGTTTGCAGCAGGTTTCACCTAAGTCACGCAGATCGCTCGTTACTTTCCGGTAGCCGTAAACACAACCACTTTCCAACCAAGAATGCTTGATAAGCCCTGTCAGTCGTTCATCTTCAATCTGGCGCTTTGACTTGGGCTGATTCAGCCAAGCATAAAAGCCACTCCGCTGAATAGAAAGCGTCTCACACATCAATTTGGCAGGGTAATTGTTGAGCCTTTTTTTTACGAACGCGTATTTTTCTTTGACTCGCCCGCGAAAAATACGGTTGCTTCCTTTAGGATGTCGCGTTCCATCGTGACACGCTTAAGCTCTTTTTCTAGCTGCTTAATTTTGTTTTCGTGGTCGAGTTGTTTTTTGTGTTCATCACTATCTGGACCATGCACTTTCATCCAGTTGTAGAGCGAACTGGCAGTTATACCAAGCCGTACAGAAACGCTAGAAACTGAATGGCCATGTTCGGTAACTTGCTTAACTGCTTGGATCTTAAATTCTTCGGTAAATCGCTGAGACATACTTTCTCCTTAATACACATAATTATAAAGCAATTAAGCGTCTAAAGAAGGCTGGTCGATTCAGATTGCTAATAAGCATAATACGATTGAACCTATTACCAAGTTTTGAATATGCCTTGTTTTGTGATTAAAACTATCGATGGCTTCGCTTATTTTCGAATCTGTCTCTTTACTAGTGACATCAATATCTTTGTTACTAGCAACTTTAAAAGCAAATAAAACAACTATAAAAAAGAACAATACTGGGAAGAAAATGCTTTTGAAAGATGGCTCAATATTAGCCCAATCAATTTGAAAAGCTGCGTATGCGAATACTGCGATACCAGACACAATAATGATTACGGCCGCCAATCTATTATTTACTTCCTTGTTCAGCAAAATTCAGATTACCTTTTACGTATAGACATAATGACTCCCCACGTCCCAAAAGAGTGCTGACCTCCTATCGTGGGTTAGCAAAGCCAGAGCCATAATATATGTGTCATACCATATAAGCGGAGGCCAGCACCATGAAAAACAATACCATAATTTTTGTCGGATTGGACACCCATAAGGAGTTCACCGAAGTCGCATATTGCGAAGATCAACGAG
>NZ_LWFZ01000111.1:0-734 GCF_001635225.1 Oleiphilus sp. HI0086 | reverse complement strand
TGCTTATCGTATTCGACGTGGTAATCGATATGGACTCGCACCTGTTTGATCTCTGCATAATGGTATGGCGTTGTAGGCAATGACCTTAAGGCGGGTTGGTCTAGTTGCTTGAACTGACTTGCCCGGGAACCCGGGAGCTTCTTAAAGGGACGCTGATTCAAGTCGTCCAATAAAAACCGGATTGCTTGGTTTAGTGACGCCAGAGTGAAGAAGGTTTGATGACGCAAGCGTGCCATAATCCAGCGTTCAACGATTTGTACAGCGACTTCTGCTTTGGATTTATCCTTGGGTTTATAGGGGCGCGCTGGAACAACCGCCACTTGATAGTGTTGTGCCAGTTGCTGATAAGCCGGGTTTATATCTGGTTCGTAACGATGTGTTTTGCGCACCGCACTTCTCAAATTATCCGGCACGACTAGTTCAGGTACACCGCCGAGGAACTCGAAAGTCTGTACATGGGCATTCAACCAGTCTTCCTGGTTCTGGCTCCAACTAGCACAAGCAAAGGTGTAGTTGGATGCCCCCATCACAGCGACAAAAATTTGGGCTTGCCTGACTTCGCCGGTATCTGGGTTCACCACCGGCATTGTAGGACCACAGTAATCGACAAAGAGTTTTTCACCTGCACGATGAATCTGACGCATGCTACGTTTCTGGCAACCCAGCCATTCAAGATAACGATGACAGAACTGAGCATAACTGTAACCGTTATCAGGATTTTGCTGCCGATATTC
>NZ_LWFZ01000110.1:0-882 GCF_001635225.1 Oleiphilus sp. HI0086 | reverse complement strand
CTGCTAACCGGTATTAGCCTAGCTGTGGCAGCCATTCCCGAAGCCCTACCTGCTGTTGTAAGTATTGCCTTAGCCTTAGGGGCAGCAAAAATGATCAAGATTAATGCCTTGATGCGTAACCTACCTTCTGTCGAGACCTTAGGCTCGGTTAGCTACATCTGCTCTGATAAAACCGGCACTCTCACTCAGAACAAAATGCACGTAGACAAGCTAATTACACCTGAAAGCAAACCTTACGCCCTGAACAGTTTGGCTCAAAGCTCGCACCTTGCACATGTGCTCTCGCTCAACAATGATGTCAGGGTTAGTCGCGAGATAGAGCAGTCTAGTGGCGAACCGACAGAGCTAGCCTTGTTCAACTGCGCAGCCCAAGCTGGCTTCCTAAAAACAGAACTTGAGAAATCGCTTCCGCGCGTTGCCGAGTGTGCCTTTGACTCTAACCGAAAGCGTATGACTACTGTACACAAGCTAATGGGTGAACCCCACACACCCTTAATTTCTTATACGAAAGGGGCACCTGAAGCAGTACTTTCCTGCTGTAGCCAAGCTTTTACCCAAGCCGCAGAAGTGCAGCAGTTTGATCGTGATCTCTGGCTAGATATTGCAGAAGACCTTGCGACACAAGGCTACCGAGTACTCGCTTTCGCTATGAAGAACTTAAATGACGGCGACACTTTCGATCAGGAAACGCTTGAGTCACAGATGACTTTCCTAGGCTTAGCCGCATTGATCGACCCTCCCCGAGAAGAAGCCAAAGAGGCCGTTCAACAATGTAAAACAGCTGGTATCACACCGATAATGATTACCGGGGATCATCCTGCAACAGCTTTGGCAATTGCGAAACAACTCGATCTGGTTCCAGCTAACGAGTCAGCGAATAGC
>NZ_LWFZ01000109.1:0-897 GCF_001635225.1 Oleiphilus sp. HI0086 | reverse complement strand
TATCCCCCAGATTTAACGCACTGAGTAATGCGCCGCCATTAGGGTCCGTCATAGCGGCTGTGCCTAAGGATAGAGACGCTCCATATTCAACCTGCATTAGGTAGCGATATTCATCGTCACTGCCTACTCGGTGCTGCAACAAAGCTGAACCGTCAATAAAATCAAGGTAGTCAGCGATACCATCATAGTCGGAATCTAGTCGCCCCTCGACGAAATCATTGACTCCATCACCATCAGAATCGTCATTTGCCGACAATGTAAGATAGGTATCAATCACTCTAAGATTTATACGTGCATTTGAAGCTTTACTTGGCGTACCGTTGTCTGTAACACTCACTTCGGCGATATATACGCCTGTACTTAAATTGACCGGATCAAAGGTAAGCGTTCTTGAGTCGCCGTCAAGGTCTACTAGCTGGTTGTCGGTTTTACTCCAGTCAAATGAGTGTGAGTCAGCCGAATTTAAATCATCAACAAGCGCATGAATAGTCACCAAGCCTTCACCTGAACTGAGCGTTGTAAGCGCCAAACCATTTTGCTCTGCGGTCACGTTTAATCTAGGGGCAATATTCGATTCTGTAATCGTGATCTGATGCTGCTCGTTCGCACCTATCACCGCATTGACCGGATCATTAAATGTAACGATAAGCTGCTCATCACTTTCAACAATTTGGTCATCTAAGACTTCTAGTACTAGCTCGGCAGTCATGCCTTCGTCAAAAATGACGACACCGCTGACCTTAGTGGACTGCTCGGTGACATTTGAGCTAGTAAGTAAGTCGTAATCATTTTCGTTAGCTGTACCACCAAGACTGTAAGGAACAAGCACAGGGTAAACTGGTGCCTCCCCAGATAAGCTCAAGTTAACTGAAACACGATTGTTTTCACTTGTGACCT
>NZ_LWFZ01000108.1:0-1001 GCF_001635225.1 Oleiphilus sp. HI0086 | reverse complement strand
CTAAAACTAAGTGCTACTAAGATGCGCCTTTATCGAGCTCAGGAAGCACTGAAAGAGCACATGAAAGCATATCAACACTAAGTCCGCCACTAAGCCGCCTCCCATGCTACAATAGCGGTATTTAACCTAGACGATTCTCTAAGAGACAAGACACCTTGAGTTCACCTGATAACGAACATCCTTACGCACAACTTACACCCGACTTCGTACTCGACGCAGTCGAGTCAATCGGGCTATTTAGCGACTCTCGCATCCTTAGCCTTAACTCATATGAGAACAGGGCCATTCAGGCAATCATCAAAATCGACAAAGTGTGCTTGGTCTTCACGCCAAAGAATATTGCCAATGTGGCAGTCGCCGTGAAGTTTAATCGGGTTGAATGGGCAGCTCTTCCATATATGTTGCATCTTATCAATCAGGTCTTGGCTTAAGGTTTCGTATGCCGGTCGAAGCGATCTGGATAGAAAGTCGTTGTCTAGCAAGAACTGTCTGCTCTTGATCGCCCAGTTTTCGATGCAAAAGTTTTGACGGTGCTTAAAGGTTTCTGCGTTACTGACCTGGTGTATTCGGCCGATGTTACAACCGATTCGGTAGAGTGTGTCGGGTATTTCAATCTCGGGTGCATATCCGCCTTGGCGCTTAAATAATGCAAAACGGAAATCTTGGTAATCGTGAAGTGTGCTGCCATTTATTAGCATCGGTGGGACGACAGATATGTCGTTTTCTAGCAAGCTTCTGGTAAATTCATGCTCTTCAAGAATGGCTTCAGTCGTCCAGCGTTGGGGGCGATAAAACTTAGCGATAATAGGCGTGCCATCTTCAATTCCTACCTGATAGACCCTGTTCTCATATGAGTTAAGGCTAAGGATGCGAGAGTCGCTAAATAGCCCGATTGACTCGACTGCGTCGAGTACGAAGTCGGGTGTAAGTTGTGCGTAAGGATGTTCGTTATCAGGTGAACTCAAGGTGTCTTGTCTCTTAGAGAATCGTCTAGGTTAAAT
>NZ_LWFZ01000107.1:0-1196 GCF_001635225.1 Oleiphilus sp. HI0086 | reverse complement strand
ATTTGTATTTAGTGGAAGCACAAAGCGATACTGTTACTCCCTGCGCAACAAACCCCCTTTATAAAATAACTCCTACAATGTTTTGAACTGACACCACGAAGCAGACCTTCAGAGATAACAAACCAGCATCAAATTTCAATCCTCTCTGATAATGCTAAGGCATCATCAAGCTCCACCCCTAAATATCGTACCGTACTTCCAAGACTCCTGTGCCCTAACAGCAGTTGAATGGACCTTAAGTCTTTATCTGGGCTACTTTGGTTCTTCTTAAGGAGTGCGTTCCGTAAAATCTTGTATCCAACCCAATAGCAGCAACCCACCTCTTTACTAAATTGTAGTATTGTCTAGTTGATATATGACTTCTATGAGAAAACCGGCTTGGGAAGAGGTAAGTAGCATGCTCTAAACGCAGCTTTTCAATCAATACCAAAATAGCTTCCCTCGTCTTCGATGTTATTTCGAATTTGACAGGTATTTTGGTCTTTTTCTGTATGATTTGAGTTCTAGACTTGCAGCTTTTTCCATTGTACACATCATATACGCGGAGCTTAACTAAATCACACCCTCGTAGTTTACTATCTATTGCGAGGTTAAAAAGCGCGAGATCTCTCACATTATTCTCCACCTCCAGCCTAATCCGAATAGCCCAAACCTGTTCAAGCTTAAGAGGGAGCTTTTGCCCTACAAGGACACCTTTATTCCACGGTCGAATTGCTAAAAGTGATGATGAGCAAGTCATTTTCACCTCCACGTCTCTTCAATATCTACTTTTTACTAAGACAATAGAGAAATCTGATAATTCAGCAAAATTTCAGCTGTGATGCGTTAGCTGAAGTTAACTCGAACTACTGATAGAAACTTCCAACAACAACTCCTAACAGTGGAAGAACCAGTACCAGGAAATAGAACTGAATCAATATTTTATTCGTATCCAAGACTGATGCCTCACCGCTGTCAGGCAATTTTGCCAACACTCCCCCTCTGATAGACCAAAAATACTCCTCTAAATCCCGTATCACGAACTGAAAAAGAAAAATTGATGCAGCGCAGGTCGCTAAAACAACCGTAGATACAACATTCCAACCCAAGAATGGAATACCAAATAAGTATATTGGAAAACACGGAAGCAATATTCTTTCTACTACTAAGAATGGCGCTGTCCTTCGGCTGCTCTTGTTGTACATATAACAAATACC
>NZ_LWFZ01000106.1:0-1075 GCF_001635225.1 Oleiphilus sp. HI0086 | reverse complement strand
ATCCAGCTAAATCAGATCAGCCTGGATGCCCAATATAATGCATTTCAGGCATGGAACGAGCTGTGGCCAAGCCATCCTGCCAGCCTGAATCCGCCTCACGAGCTAAGCATTCTAAAACAACTCCCAAACACTCGCCCCGATTCGATAACACTTGCCCTGCCCTTAAGCGGGCCACTTCAATTGGCTGGAAAAGCTATTCGTGACGGTTTCATGGCTCAACACTATGCCAGCAATAAACAAAACCCAAACCACGAACCACTACAAGTTCGTTTTTTCGACACAGCAACGCAAGACATTTTGTCACTGTACAATCAAGCACCTGAGACAGGCAGCCTAATTATCGGCCCTCTAGACAAAGCTTCTCTTAAAGCGCTGAACTCCTTAGATATTATTAGCACGCCAACTCTCGCCTTAAACTATCTTCCAGCGACTAACGCAGGTTCAGATAAGCTATACCAACTTGGTCTAGCACCTGAGACCGAGGCCAGACAACTTGCTACACGCCTACACGACAAATCACTGAAACGGGTCGGCATCATACTGCCAGAGAATAATCTTGGCTTTCGCATATACGATAGCTTTGTAGAAAGCTTCTCTTCATTAGACGGGGTCGTTATCGATAGCGTATTTTACAAAAATCAGAAATCTCTCGCTTCGAGCGTCGCCCGCCTCCTCGGCACTGAGGACAGCCAGAATCGAAAGCGAAAAATTCGAAAAATCACTAACACAGCGCTCGAGTTTTTACCCAGAAGAAGGCAAGATATCGACGCACTTGTCATGATTGCCAAACCCGAAATAGCACGTCAAATCAAACCTCTCTTTGCCTACCATTACGCTGCCGACCTGCCAGTATTCGCCAGCTCTCAAATTCATAACATATCTAACAACAACGACAACAGAGACCTGGACGGTATCGAGTTTATCGAAATGCCCTGGATGCTTAGCAGTACAATAGATATCAAAAGCCAGATAAATCATGCTATCCCCGAGTCAACAGAGCAATATAGCCGCTTTTATGCGCTAGGAGCCGACAGCTATAATATCGCCCCAAGACTACAGCTATTGCACGAAGTTC
>NZ_LWFZ01000105.1:0-787 GCF_001635225.1 Oleiphilus sp. HI0086 | reverse complement strand
GTATGCAAAAAAATGAAGTACCTGCGATAAAAGTTATACGAGGCCTGCTAAGAGGCGCCCGTATAAGCTAATGAGGCCAACTGTATTACTTGCTTAACTTCTCTTGCTGCGCTTTGATTGCTGCTTGCTTTTCAAGTTTACGTCGAGCAATCGTCTCGCTGACATCGCCACCAATGTGTTTCTCATGGCGCAGCTTAGCGAGTTCTATTTGCTTCTGTCGTTCAGCGAAGCGGGCTTTTTGTGCTTCGGTGTGCATGTCGTGACACCTTGGGCAGCTAACGCCCTCAACATAAAGCTCGCTAGATTTATCTTCTTCTGTAATTGGAAGACGACATGCATTACATTGATCGTAACGACCTTTCTCCAGTTGGTGATTGACTGCTACGCGTTCATCAAAGACAAAGCATTCGCCTTCCCACATGGTCTCTTCAGCTGGAACTTCTTCTAAGTATTTAAGGATGCCGCCTTCAAGGTGATAAACGTCTTCAAAACCTTGTTCTTTCAGGTAAGCTGTCGATTTTTCACAACGAATACCGCCCGTACAAAACATCGCGACTTTTTTGTGCTTTGCCTTATCCAGGTTTTCTGCAACGTACTGAGGGAACTCTCTAAAGCTTTCGGTTCGAGGGTTCAAGGCATGTTGGAAGGTGCCAATTTCGACCTCATAATCATTTCGCGTATCGACTAGTAGAACTTCAGGGTCAGAGATGAGTGCGTTCCAGTCCTTTGGCTTTACATAGGTGCCAACTACTTCCTTAGGGTTTATGCCTTCAACGCCCATGGTGAC
>NZ_LWFZ01000104.1:0-527 GCF_001635225.1 Oleiphilus sp. HI0086 | reverse complement strand
GCTTTGCGAAATCACCAGCAAACCTGCACCCACTACCACGCCACCAATCAGTGCCGTTACCCTGGGCCCTAATAAGTCCTGGCACTTACCCGCCAGAATCATCGTAAAGGCAAACACTAAACAGCAGATGGCATAAGGATCGCCAACCGAAGCTCTGTCCCAATTAAATCCACCGGCACCGCCCGCTTCAATTGATTCAACAATCTTGGATTGATAAATGCTCCAGGTATAAAGCACCCCTAGAGCCAGGTTGATCCCTGTACCCGCGATGGCTACCTTCCACCCCGGATTCTTTAGTATTTCAGACATATCCCTTCCTTATCTCTACGAACATGAAGACCGCCTTTAGGAGGCGAGTGAGATTTTTTTATTGAGTGCTCAATATAGTCTGAGTACGGCAGAAGAAAATGACGGGAGTCAACAGGTGCGTAGATTAGGCTTAGTTTTTGAAAAATTGGAATAGTGCCTAGAGACAAAGATGATCTTGCTCAGCGACTTTGAAACTCTGTTTACAATGTTCAAACGGG
>NZ_LWFZ01000103.1:0-900 GCF_001635225.1 Oleiphilus sp. HI0086 | reverse complement strand
ACTATTCGAAAGAGCCGACGCGGCGCTTTATCATGCCAAAGCGAGTGGGCGTAACTGTATCAAGAACTATAAAAACTTAGTCGACAAAGGTGAAATAGAGGCTATCGATAATCGCTCTGGTGATATTGAGTTGTTCTAGCCATTCATTCAAGTCTACATAGCATCTAGATTAACTCACGTCAACTCCCATATCCGGGGTGCCGGCCGGTAAGCCAGGCTTGCGTGAGGTGGTTGATGTTCAATTTTTTAGCATAGGTTTGACAACCTGCCTTCAGGTAGGTAAGGTGTGTTTAATAATTGAACAAACTATTTTAGTGAAGTGGTTCCCTGATGAATACCAAGCAACGTATTGTCGAGTTTTCTGCTGATAAGCTTCGGGACCGTGGCTTTGATGGCTTCAGTTATTTAGATATATCCAGAGAACTGGGCATTACCAAGGCGAGTGTTCATCATCACTTCCCTAAGAAAGAAGATCTCGGTCTGGCCCTATGTGATTGGACGCATGACTGGCTTAGCCAAGGTCTTGCTTATTTCGACCAACGTGCAGCAAATCATTGGAATAAGCTGGAACGTTATTTAAGTGCCGCGATGAAGCACGCCTTATCTGAGCAGCGAGTATGCCCAATTAGTGCCTTCTATAATGACTTAAGCAAACTGCCAGACTCTATTAAGGTGCAGATAAAGAAGCTCGACGATATAGAGCTTGCTTGGGTAACGAAGGGCATTGATGAAGGTATAGAACAAGGTGAATTTGCTGAGCTTGAAGATACGCGAGCAATGGCTGCGCTATTTATTTTTAGCTGCAAAGGCGCGCTTTATTACGCTCGCCTACATGGCCAGGATTTGTTTCACCAAACAATGCAGCAATATGAGAATTTAATTCGCAAATAAAGGTTTGAG
>NZ_LWFZ01000102.1:0-10733 GCF_001635225.1 Oleiphilus sp. HI0086 | reverse complement strand
AGCGTGACTCAGATGGTGACGGCCAAGGTGACGCCTGTGATAGTGATGATGATAACGATACAGTCGAAGATAGCGCAGATAATTGCCCAACAGTACCGAATAGGAATGGCCAGAGCGATAACCTAGACGGTGATGACTTTGGTGATGCCTGTGATGATGATCGTGATGGCGATGATATCAAGAACGGTGTCGATAACTGTCCTTCGACCGCTAACTCGGATCAGGAAGACACTGATGGCAATGGCTTAGGTAATGCTTGTGAAGCTGATAGCGATCAGGATGGTTTCGCCGATCAGTTAGATAACTGCCCTGCCGATGCTAACCCAGGCCAGGAAAACTTCGATGGCGATGCTCGCGGAGATGCTTGTGATGGCGACGATGATAATGATGGCGTGAGTGACCAGGCAGAAGAGGCTGCGGGTTCTGATCCTAAGGACAGCGACTCAGATGATGACGGCGTTGATGATAAGAATGATGCCTTCCCAACAGACGAGACGCGTCAGGAAGACTCTCAGGGTGATGATGACGACGATGGCGTAGCAAACGGCATTGATAATTGTCCAAATGATGCCAACGCGGGTCAGGAAAATTTTGATGGCGATGCGCAAGGCGATGCTTGTGACCATGACGATGACAATGATGGTGCGCCAGATGATGCTGATGACTTCGATAACGATCCAAATGAGCAATCAGACAGTGATGGTGATGGCTTAGGTGACAAATCTGATAACTGCCCAACGGTTGCAAATGAAGACCAGAACAATGCTGACCAAGATGGATTTGGTGATGCTTGTGATGCCGATACCGACAATGATGGAGTAGGCAATGAGCAGGACAACTGCCCTGTCGATATGAACCCTGGACAGCTGAATGCAGACGGCGATGAGTTTGGTGATGTTTGTGATAGTGATGATGATGGTGACGGTGTAGAAGACGCCTTCGATAACTGTCCAATTGACGCTAACAGTAATCAGGAAAACTCTGATTCTGAATCAGATGGTGGTGATGCTTGTGACCATGATGATGATAATGATGGTCTAAGCGACGCGGAGGAAAATGCAAAAGGCACCGACCCGACTGATGCTGATACAGATGACGATGGCGAAAATGATGGTGATGATAATTGCCCGCTGATTGCTAATGCAGGCCAGGAAGATGCCGATGGCAATGGCCAAGGTGATGCCTGCGACATTGATAGTGATGGTGACGGTGTATTGAACACCATGGAAGAAGCTCAGGGTACTTCACCTACCGATGCCGATTCTGATGATGATGGTAGCAATGACGGTGTCGATAACTGCCCAGCAATTGCTAATGCTGATCAGCGTAACTCAGATGATGATGCTGAAGGTGATGCTTGTGATTTGAACGATGACAATGACGCTGTTGATGATGATGCGGATAATTGCCCAACGGTTCCGAATGATGATCAAGCTGATGCCAATGAAGATGGAGTGGGTGATGTTTGTACTGCTGATGAAGATCAGGACGGTATTCCAGATACGGTAGATAACTGCCCTGCGGTGGCAAACCCAGTTCAGGAGAACGCTGATCATGATGCACAAGGCGATGCCTGTGATAACGATGATGACAACGATTCGATTGAAGATGCTAGTGATAACTGCCCGGTTAAGGAGAATGCTGACCAACTTGATCTAGATGGGGATCAGATTGGTGATGTGTGTGATCCGGACTCTGATGGTGATGGCGTTGAAAATCTAGTCGATAATTGCCCATTAATCGTTAACGCGAACCAGGAGAATACTGATCAGGATGGTCAGGGTAATGCTTGTGACTTAGATGATGATAACGATGGCGTATCCGATGAGAATGAAGCGGCTCAAGGTACGGACCCACTGTTAGCGGATAGTGACGACGATGGTAGTCACGATGGAGATGATAACTGCCCGCTAATCGCTAATGAAGAGCAGAAAGACACAGACTCTGATGGCTTGGGTAACGCTTGTGACACCGATGATGATGGCGACACGATTGCTGACGATGTCGATAACTGTCCACTCGATAGTAATGTTGGACAGGCAGATAGCGATGAAAATGGTGTTGGTGACGCGTGTGATGTGCCTTCAGTAGCTTTGTTCTACTTGAATGAACGCATTGTTAACTCTGAAACTGAAACTGATGAGTCAGGCACTGAAGATGGCATTTGTCCTTTCGATGTAAATGATGAAATGACTCGAGTGTCTCTATGGAGACAAGAAGGTTCTGTTCTAAGGGTTAGCTTTGGTGATGAAGGGCATGATGAAGGTGGTGAGTTGATGATCGATCCATCAGGACGCATTAGTGCTTCATTCAGCGATGAGTACAGCGGCGAGCATGGTTCCATGCAAACTGAGTTGGATGTTGATGGTCAGTTGGATGCAGAGTCAGGTGTCATTGTTGCCACCGTTGAAGAGAGCTTCACCTTTGCAAGTGCAGACGGCCAGATTGTTGCGACCTGTGCCTACAATGCAACAGAAACCTTTACGCCGATGGATGAAGTGTCTGCAAGTACTATCTTCGATGGTGAAACCGGAACTAATGTAGGCTTTGTTTGGATGGAAGGCGACGAGCATTATCAGGACTCAGCCAATCAGCCGGTCTTCGACTTCTTCTATGGTGTGATTGATGACACTGAAGAGCGTCGTTATCGATACGACACCAGCACCGGTGCACCGATGTGGGTAGAGGAAACTGAGGAAGACTCAAGTTTCATGCTCGGAGCCAATGGTTGGGTTGAAGTATCAGACAAAATGTTGGTTGAGGGTACGCCAGGTGTTACAGCTAATGTGGTTGCAAAGGATGCAAGCGATAACATTTTAGCGAACTGGCAAGTAACGCCATTCTCTGCGAATGTTACGGAAGAGCCAATGTTTGGTTTGATCCCTCGTGAGTGGAGTGAAGAAGGCCTAACAGCGCCTGAAGAAGTCTTTGCAGGTAGTGAGGTCTTGGCTTTGGGGATACATGCTGTGTCGCAGTTGGATGTTTATGAAGTTCGCTGCGGGGGAGCACCTGATGATGGTCCGGCAGACGGTACCGCACCAACGATGGCTTGTCATAATGCAATGGAAACAGATGACGGTACGGGTAGCCCTGTGTTAGCCGATTCGTTAGGTGACATTATTTATGAAGCAGACTCTTCAATGACAGAGAAATGGCAGGGTATGCCAGCGGGTTACTCTGATGAAGGTGAAGTTTTTGCCTACCTAACGGGTGCCGACACAAGTGGTGATGAGGGTACAAGTGGTGATGTCAGCTTCTATATCTATGACTGGGATAGCGAGTCGCTTGAAGCACTCGATCACTCTTCAAGTTGGACGATAGAGGACCCATTAGGTGATGATACGAACTTGGTGATTTCTTTCGCTTTACCTACAGAGCTTGGTAAAGAGTTTGGTGATGAAATGCCTGATGCTGTGATTGCTTCAATGATCGAAGACTCATCCGACAGTCAGCTCTATGTTCGTACTGGGCATTTCCGCGAAGCAGGTAAGCACCATTATGATAGTGGCTTGAATGGTCCGGCGATTGAGGAGGTTCAGGGTAACTTTAGCTATATTCCTCCAGAGCCAGACTCAGACCACGATGGAGTTGTAGACAGTGAAGATAACTGTATCGATGTGCCAAACCCCGACCAGGCAGATACGGGTGGCGATGGTGTTGGAGATGCCTGTAGTGGCAGTGGTTCTGAAGACGGTGTATTCACAGCTGAGAATGTGGTTGGTCACTTTGCAATCACCTTCCCAGAAGGTGACACCGAGCCTGAGAGCCAGGCTTTCTACAAAATACGAGATGATGGTACGGGGACAGTTTTCTTTGAAGACGGTCCTGCAGAGGGAGAAGAGTTTACCTGGTTAATCGATGGTGAAACCTTAGTCTTGGAAATTACTACTGCTACCGGTTCTCATGACTGGGATGAATATACGCTGACTTCCGGGTCTGTGGACTATGGGAGTATTCGTGCGGTAATCGATGAAGGTAATGATTCCAGTATTGAATATGACGGCCCTGCACAGTGGATGCGTGATATGGGAACTAGCGGCCCAGAAGCCTGTACCACAGGGGATGTCGAAAGTGGCGCGGTTGAAGCGGACTACGACCAAGCTGTCGAGGACTGTGGCGGCCTGGATAAGCTGCTAACGACAGAAGAAGTGAACGATACCGTTTGGTACAGCGAGCAAGATACGGTTGCTTTTGATAGCGGTGGAACCGGCAGCTTCGAAGACCATCACACTGGAACTGAATACACGACTACCTGGTCGATAGATTCTGGCTTTGTTCGCTTTACGGCGACAAGTGCTTCAGGAGTATTCTCTCGTAAGCTAGGCATCTTGTCTGATGGCTTCCCTCATATTTCTACCAAGTTCTTCCATGATGGTGAAGCTAATGACTACATTGCTAGCATGCTGTATGCAGTGAGTGAAGATGCGACTGACAGTGACTCAGACGGTATACCGGATGATATTGATAACTGTCCGACTGATGCAAACAGTGATCAGCAAGATAGCGACCATAATGGAATAGGTGATGCCTGTGATGGGGGAGACACCTCTGGTCATATGTTTACGGTAGAAGAACTTTCTGACCAAACTCGCTTTAATGTTTACTTCGACGATGCGCCAGATGATGGTGGCGACCCTTACTACATTATGGAGTCCATGACCTTTAATTCTGATGGCTCGTTTAGTGCTGAGCTAGATGACAATGCCTTGTCGCGCGGAGAATCACACTATTCAGGTGACTGGAGTATAGAAGCCGGGGACTTGGTTTTATCACTCAATGGAGGCACAGAAACAGAATATATTCACGCCTTTGGGGTCGATGATGAAAATGGTGCGCTACTGGTATGTTGGGGGTCTGTACCTTGTTCTGATGACACGGAATGGTTCTTTGATGGGCAACTATCAGCTGAATCCTTCTTGATGGCAATGAATAATGGTGGGACTGGTGGTACTACAGTCGAAGATGCTGACGGTGATGGTATTGTCGATCAGGAAGATGCGTTTGTTGATGATGCGACAGAGCAGTTTGATACCGATGGCGATGGTATCGGTGATAACGCCGATGCTTGTCCATATACAGCTGATACCACATGCGATGGCTCGGGTGTTCCTAATATGTCTGGTGAGTACCTACTTGCCTGGAGTGTTGACGGAACTAACCCAGATAACGAGATGCTAAATGACTCTGGTGATCAATGTGTTGCGGAAGATGAGTTATCAGGTTTTGCTTTGGTTCGAGTACAGCAGGAAGGAAACCAGGTTATTCTCAATGGAGGTGACGGCGAAGACGGCTGGATGTCGATTGGTACGATCGATACTAATGGCGATTTCTCTGTAGAAGAGCTTAATAACGAACCGGGTCGAAGCTTTGTACTATCAGGTAACTATGATGGTACGGGTATAGCTGGTGGGAGTTTTACGGATTCAGAGCAAAATGAAAGTGAAACCTTAACCTGTTCTTCTAACGGCACTTATACAGGCTCGGCACCCGTTGCCATTACCGAAAGCGATATTGATTCTACGGGGGCAACATGGTTTGAAATAGACTATGACCACGATGCTGCGGGCAATACTCAACTTGAGTTTGAATACGGAACAATAAGTGGTGAGCTTGAGACGCTATTTGAGTTAGACCCTGAAACTGGCATGTGGGTTGATCGTAGCTCAGAAGATATCGGTGCAGGAGAAATGTCGGTACTGACAGCCAATGGCATTGAAAGACTTGATGACCTGTTTATCATTGTCGGTTACGGTGCCGATGGATCAGAAACGCTTGGTGAGACCGCGAGAGTTGCAGCAAGCTTTGATGGTGATCCCAACGATGTTGTCGCGACGGATGTAGATTTGTCCGCCTTTGATGTCTCTGGTTTGCCAGTTCACTTAGCCTTTGGTGATGAAGCTTTCGATGCGGATGCCGTCTTTAGTGATGGCGCAGAGATCTTTGTTGCAGAGCTCAGCGCTGTTAACACTTCGTATATTTTCGAGTGTGATGCAGACTGGTCACCTTGGTTTGCTTCAAACCTTGATTGCGACAATGTGGTGCCAATAGGCTTTGTCGCTGAAGACCCTGATGAGGATGGTATTCATGATCCAATTCCAGCGACGTCTTTTGCTGATGTATTTTCGACCGCGGCAGAGCTACTTGCTCAGCCAGTGACGCAAGAAGTGTCTGATCGGGGGCTGTATATTGGTCATGGTTATGATCATGGTGGATCATTCCATATTCGTGCTTATCTTGAGTCGACTTCAGGTGACGGCAGTGGTTTGGACGGTGATCAAAATGCAGGGATTGGTTTTGTGAAAGTTTATGACCACTCTTCAGATGTATTCCATATAGCTGAACTGGCGATAAGCTCGACAACCATCGATTCACATCAAGTTATTTCTTTCGAGGTGCCTGAATTGGTAGCGAAGCTCGTTGATTTGGATAGTGAAGAGCGTCACCAGTTTATCTTTGTTGATAATTCCGAAACGGCAGGGCCGATTGTGCGCCGAGGAGGAGTACAGCTACAGGGCGCCGGTGATAAGGAACTGATGTTCAATAATGTAGCTTTTGAGGATCTGAAAGCGGCTGTCATCTTACCGGGTAATGGTGGCGGAACGGGCGGTGCTCCGGCTGGAGAGAATATCGGCCTTTGGCTACTTGATAACGGTGGCAGTGACTACCATGCAGTTGTCTTTTATGGTGATGCGAATTATATCGTAGGGCATACTGCAAACTCGGAATCCGATCCGGTTTATGGTGTGCTACCAACTTCTGCAGAGCATGGCACATATACATGGGACCCAACAAGCGGTGTTTTTGAACCAAATAAAGTTGGCGAAAGTGACGGTGATGGAGGGCTTGATAATGCCATTGGCGAGATGACCATGGTGATCGATGGCGATGTATTAACGTTCGATGATGATATAGGCCCGGATGAGCTTGTGCGAGGATACTCTGATACGAACCCACTAATTGGTGCCTGGCAGATACCTGAGCCGGGTAATATGAATATTCTGGTTTTTGTGGATGAAACTCGCTACATCATTATGCATACCAACAACGGAGAAGAGCATGATGTTGGTGTGATAGTGCCAACTTCAGCAGAGCACGGAACTTATACCTGGGATCAGGAAACAGGAGATTTCTCTGTTTCCGTGCTGGGTCAAAGCGACGGTGAGGGCGGTTTATCTCATCCTTCAGGTCTCGGTTGGAGCATGTCTTTAAATGGAGACGCGCTTAGCCTAGATGATGGTGAAGGTTCCTTTGTACTTCAGCGTGTGGGCGCAGATCCATTTGCTGCGGCAAGCAATAATGGAGTGGACTTCTCGGACTCTGCAACTCTGACGCAAGGACAAGAGCTGGGAGTTCTGGGTTCTGGTCTCTTAAGAGAATGGTATGACGATGGCACTTCGACAGAGTATGAAGAATATTATGTATTTGACAGCTCAGGTAATACTGGACGATTCGTCTGGAGGCATGATGACGAAAGTGCTGGAACAACAGATACAGGTGATGAGGCAACAACTTGGTTGGTAGATAGCTCAGGTAATCTTGAAATTACTATTGCTGGTTTATCTGAAGTACATGACGTGGCATTAGCTGATTTTAGTGACTTGTTCAGGCCCGAAATTGTCGTCAAAAAGGACGGTATGATGGAAGGACCTACGCGTGCCGAGCTAATGGTGACTCAGTCTACCTTAGCCTCAGAAGTGCCTAGCCCTGTTGATTTGACGGCTGAGAGTGATTTATTGGGTACCTACTTTTTTGAACATAACCTAAGTGAGCAAATGATTTTTGCTAGCGGGGGCGTATTTTCAGAAGTATGGGATGGAGGTTCTGAGACAGGTTTAAGCTGGTCGCTCGATACTTCAACAGATGAAATCTTGATATGTTTTGAGGGCGGCGGTACATCAACTGTTGATTGCCCGGATAGTTCACTCGATTATGTTTATGTTGAATCAGTAACAGACGACACATCAAATGCAGATGATAACTCAGAAACAACAGAAGTATGGGGGTTCGCTGGCTGGTGGCAAGTTGATGCATCGACCGGATTAGGTTCCTTCTTCCGGGATAAAGCATTTAAACAGCCCTTACCTTAAAATGAAGTAAAAAAAGCCAGGTCAGCGACCTGGCTTTTTCGTATCTATACCTTCCGGCCAGACGATAGGCCTACTAAAGGCATTTACCCAGACTC
The DNA here is from genome assembly GCF_001635225.1 of Oleiphilus sp. HI0086. Lineage (NCBI taxonomy): Bacteria > Pseudomonadati > Pseudomonadota > Gammaproteobacteria > Oceanospirillales > Oleiphilaceae > Oleiphilus > Oleiphilus sp. HI0086. Next base: position 2,551 of record NZ_LWFZ01000102.1, on the reverse strand, counting down.
TAACTAAATGGTCATCTAGGTGTTATTGACCTGTAAAACCTTAAAGCTATTATGGATAGTTCGTTTAAATAGTTATTAAGGGGGCCTTTGTGTCTGATAAAAAGAGCCAGAATCGTTTTTGGTTGATGCCGTTTGTAGCGATCATGCTACTGCTTAGTCAAATGAGTTTTGCAGCGGATCTTTGGGAAAAAGGGCGCCACTATAAAGAATTGCCTTACCCGGTAAAAACCGCAGACCCTTCTAAAATAGAAATACTAGAGCTATTTTGGTATGGCTGCCCGCATTGTTACGAATTTAACAATGACCACTTACCTGAGTGGGAGAAAAGCTTGGCGGATGATGTAGATTTCCGTTTAATGCCAGCAACCTTCCCTGGTTGGGTAGAGCATGCAAAAGCTTATTACGCAGCTGAGTTCCTGGGTGTGTACAAAGAGATGCACCAGTACTTATTCGATAAGATCGTATCGAACCCTAAGAAGTATAAAGACGTAGACGACATAAAAGTTTTGTTTATGGATAAAGGCATAAAGTCTGAAGACTTTGATAAGGTATTTGAGGCCAGTGGGTTTAGAAAGATTTCCAAGATAGATGAGGCGATCAAAAAAGCTCAAGACAAGATCAAGAAGTTGCGTATTACAGGTGTACCGGCTTTGATTGTTAATGGCAAATACAAAATCGGTGTTCGTGACGCAGGCAGCTTTGGCAATATGGTAAAGATTGCGAATTATCTGGTTAATAAAGAACGAGAAGCTAAGAAGAACTAGTGCCGGATTTGTCGTTTTTAAGAATGGGGTGATGAGCCCCATTTTTTTTGCCTTGAGAAAATCATAAGGGCCGCTTATGCTGTTGTTAAGGCCGATTAATGTGGTAATGAATAGTCGTCGTGAAACAGGGTAATTCTAGTTTATGTATCAACGAATCAAACATCGTATCAGTGAACTGATTACGCCGATCAATGAGTCGCTACAAAACGCAGCATCGCAACAGGTGCACCCTGAAGAACTGAAAAAGACCCCGTTTCTTGAAACAGACAAAACGATTCGACTATTAACCTTCAATATTCAAGTGGGTATTTCCACCTCTTCCTACCGTCACTATCTGACACGTAGTTGGCAGCACGTTTTGCCTCACAAAAAGCGGCAAGACAATCTGGATAAAATTGCTGAGCTGATTAGTCAGTACGATATGGTGGCTTTGCAGGAGGTCGATGGCGGTAGCTTGCGCAGCGGATTTATTAATCAGGTCGAATACCTTGCGAGTAATGCAGGTTTGCCGTTTTGGTATCAGCAGTTAAATAGAAATTTTGGTCCTGTAGCAAAGCATAGTAATGGCTTGTTAAGTCGTTTCCGGCCAATCAAGGTTGAAGAGCATCGCTTGCCTGGCTTAATACCTGGCCGAGGCGTGATTGTTGCCGAGTACGGAAAAGAGGAAGATCCGATCGTATTGGTGATTATGCACTTGTCGCTCAGCGATAGTGCCCAAAAACAGCAGCTACGTTTTGTTCGGGATTTGGTTGATGACTATAACCATGTGGTGTTGATGGGCGACATGAATACCCATGCCGAGAAAATACTGCATGACTCTCCGCTAAAAGGAGCCGGCTTGGTGACTTTGCCGGGCGTATCTCATTCATTTCCTAGCTGGCGCCCTGAAAAGGCCTTAGATCATATTCTGGTGAGTCGTAGCCTATTGGTTAAGAGGGCGGGCGTGGTAACGTTTCCGGTATCTGACCATTTACCCATCGAATTAGAGGTAAAACTACCCAAAGGCTATTAGCTTGAAACTTTGAAAATATAGACATAGACAGGCACAAAAAACCCGACAATAAAGTCGGGCTTTTCAATGGAAGCAATAAGCTGCCTACCTCGAAAGGTAGAAAATCTTACTTGATTTTAGCTTCTTTGTAGACCACGTGCTTACGCACAACTGGGTCATACTTTTTGATTTCCATCTTTTCTGGCATGTTACGCTTGTTCTTGTCAGTCGTGTAGAAATGACCAGTACCAGCGCTTGAAACTAAACGGATTTTATCACGCATTGCTCAATCTCCTAAACTTTCTCGCCGCGAGCACGTAGTTCACTAAGAACTGTCTCGATGCCTTTTTTATCGATAATACGCATACCTTTGGTAGATACACGAAGCTTAACAAAACGCTTCTCGCCCTCAACCCAAAAACGGTGAGATTGTAAATTAGGCAAAAAACGACGACGTGTGCGGTTTTTTGCGTGTGAAACGTTGTTTCCTGCTACTGGGCGCTTGCCTGTAACCTGACATACTCTAGACATTGTAACCTTGCCTCCAACTTCGAAACGTCCCTTGAAAGCACGTTCAAAAAAATTCAAATATCGGACCCTTTTTTGGAGTCCTCACTAAAGAGCCCGCCTTTATACCAGAAAGCATTTTTAATCGCAAAAAATATTTTCAAAAATGTGTATAAACTTGTAACGTGGTATCGGCTTTATCAGGTACAAAATGACGCTCATATTTGGGTGTGGATGGTTGATAGAAGGGGATTTATGAAACTTGGTGTGGATCTCGGTGGTACGAAAA
>NZ_LWFZ01000101.1:0-988 GCF_001635225.1 Oleiphilus sp. HI0086 | reverse complement strand
CGCTTTCGCTTCTTCTTCCAAACCAAAACTCATGTCCAGCATCAATGCAACAGAACCAATCATTGAGTATGGGTTAGCTTTGTTTTGGCCAGCAATATCTGGTGCAGAACCGTGAGAAGGTTCGTAGTATGCTTTCTCAGGCCCCATACATGCTGATGGCATTAGACCTAGAGAACCAAGAATACCGCCACCCTGGTCACTCAAGATATCACCGAACATGTTTTCCATGACCATGACATCAAACTGACCTGGGTTCAAACATAGGTGAGTCGCAGCTGCATCAACCAACATGTGAATGACTTCTACTTCAGGGTAATCTTTAGCAACTTCTTCAAGCACTTCGTTCCAAAGTACAGAAGAGATCAATACATTACTCTTGTGAATATTGTGAAGAACTTTCTTACGCTTCATAGATTCTTTAAAAGCAACTTCCAAAATCTGTCGGATCTGGCTTTCATCGTAATCCAAGGTTTCTTTTACATAGCGAAGGCCATCTTCAGTCTTACCACTTTCTTTTCCACCGAAGTAAAGACCACCGATCAATTCACGAATCAACATGATGTCGATACCATTGCCCACTACTTCTTTTTTAAGTGGTGAGAAATGAGCCATACCTGCTGGCAAAGAAATCGGGCGAAAGTTTGCATAGGTATTCAAACGACGACGCATTGGTAATAAAGCACCACGCTCAGGACGCTCTTCTACAGGAATCTTCTCAGACTCTTCATGGCTCAAGCCGATTGGGCCTTTAAGAATTGCATCCGCTGTATCACATAGATCAATCGTTTCCTGAGGGAAAGACTTACCATGTGAGAAGTAAGCACTGGCTCCGAATGGGCCGTCGATGCAATCAAAAACAACATCACGTTTTTCTTCAATTAGCTTTAATACACGCAAAGCCTGCTCTGTAATTTCTGGGCCAATGCCGTCACCTGCGAGAACCGCAATCTTGTATGTTTGAGTCATTATTTTTTCCTAGCGAAATAAT
>NZ_LWFZ01000100.1:0-1265 GCF_001635225.1 Oleiphilus sp. HI0086 | reverse complement strand
GCAACCTGATCCAGAGAGCCATCACCCTCTTCCTGCGCCTCTATAATCCCAAGCGCAGAATACAAATGACTGGCCCCAGCGACAATACCTGCGAGCTTTTCCGGCACACCTTGCTCGACCAGGCTATCAAACTTATCTTGCCATAACTGGGCAGATGCGCCAGTCAGGTAACTTGGTAACGATTTAGCAATCTTGGCTATACCAGTTTTGAAACGGTCCATATTCTCAGTAACGTTTAATTCACTGCGACGATTTCTGATCAGCCAGCGACATGCTCTGCGCATTAAACTCATTAACTCAGCCATCATACTGTACTGGAGGTCACTGGAAATAAGGTAATCAAGATCCTCTATTTGCCCCCAAATATTTTCAAGGTCAAATACATCACGCGCGATAATATAAGCCAAAGCAACTGAAGAGGAGCTTGCACCTGTTGATTGCTTTAACCGCTCAACGAATGTAATCCCCATATGATTGACCATATCGTTAGCAACCTGCGTTGATATGATCTCTCTTCTTAAGCGATGATCATGAAGTTGAGCACCGTATTTCTTGACTATCTGTTGTGGGAAGGCGACCTCAATTTCATCACTCAAGTGGTCATCATCAGGAAGGTTCGAGTTAATAAGCTCTTCTTTAAGGTCACCTTTTACATAGGAGATAAGTACTGATAACTCGGGTCTTGTTAGCCCCATATCTAGAGACTTTCGCTCAGTGATATCGTCATCACAAGGCAGGAACTCAAGTTCACGATTCAGCTTTCCTGATGCTTCCATTGCATTGATCAGACGTCGATACTCTTCCATTCTTGGCATCGCATCTTTAAGCGCTATACTAATTGCTTGTGTTTGACGGTAGTTATTTTTTAAAACGAGATCAGACACGCTATCCGTCATGTCTGCTAACAGTTTATTTCTTTGCTTCTCAGTTAAGTCTCCATTCAGCAATATATCATTCAAGAGGATCTTTATATTCACTTCATGATCTGAGCAGTCTACGCCAGCCGCGTTATCGATAAAGTCTGTATTTAATTGCCCGCCACTCTGAGCATACTCAATACGAGAAAGCTGGGTCATACCCAAATTTCCGCCCTCACCGACTACTTTGGCTTTTAGCTCTTTACCGGTGATACGTAATACATCATTAGCCTTATCACCCACATCCGCGTGAGTTTCCTTGCTCGACATAATATAGGTGCCAATGCCGCCAAACCAAAGCAGGTCAACCTCTGCCTTTAGTATTCGATTTATCAAATCATTTGGAGC
>NZ_LWFZ01000099.1:0-1035 GCF_001635225.1 Oleiphilus sp. HI0086 | reverse complement strand
AAGCGATTAAAACGACTCGACAACGAGCTCACTCATCAAGTTAAGAAGTGGCGCTACTACCCTGTCGTTAAAGCAATACAAGCGATGCGTGGAATACGCCTCCTCATCGCAACAGGCGTAGTGTGTGAGCTTGGTGATCTAAGCCGATTTGATACGCCTAGAAAGCTAATGAGCTATGTCGGGCTCACCCCGAGTGAGCATTCTAGTCGCGATAAACGAAAACTTGGCAGCATTACAAAGTGCGGTAATGGACGCGTCAGAAACTGTTGATTGAGGGAGCGCACAGCTATCGGTATAGCGCACGAATATCCAAAGAAATGCAGGTAAGACAGGAAGGTCTACCTAAGGAGATTATCGATCAAGCATGGCAAGCGCAACTAAGGCTGTGAAAACGATATCAGAGGCTTATGAAGCGCGGTCAAAATTACAATGTGGTCGTGACCGCAATAGCCCGTGAAATGATTGCCTTTATCTGGTCGATATCACGAGAAGTCATTTTACTTAAGGTCGACCCAAAAACACGTTTATCAAGAGTACCAGCTTAATGAGTTTAGCGTTAGCGCATTGGGTCAAGCAACGAGTGTGGTGTAATCACCGACGGCGTTAGGTAGGCAATGTAGCTTCATCGCATTGATCCACGAGCATAGACTGAAGACAGACACCACGACGTAAAAAGTAAGGTCGGATAGGTTCTTTAAAAAAAGAGCAACCCACGAATACCAGCATGATAACCGTCGAAATTATCTGCTTCATCTGATGCGCTAATGCTTCTTAAACAAAAGAAGTTGACTAAAAAAGAAAAAACTCTGACCGTGCTATCGGCAGGAATTTGTGCAGTTTGCTTGACGTGGGGAGTCATACCAACGCCCGGCTAAACGGCGTAGTAACTGTGGCGACTTTTTTGGAACAAAAAAGGTGCGACTGTTACGGAGTCCGTTTGAGCCGTTGGTTATAACTTTATTTATTTGTAGCAATATGCCACAATTAATGCAGATTGTTACAGGAGCATTAACTATGGCAACTAATAGCGTAAGA
>NZ_LWFZ01000098.1:0-943 GCF_001635225.1 Oleiphilus sp. HI0086 | reverse complement strand
CGTCATAACCCGCTTGGACACTTCCATATAAAGGCGCTAATTCATCCGAAGTTATCGTNCCATCGCCGTTACTGTCAGTTGCTCTACTAGTAACGATAGGCGATACAACGTTACCTCTCGTTGCAAGCACTAAGTCTGGAGAGTTGAACTGCAAAGGCATATCATGCTTGAAGCTATACTCACCACCTAATGAAATACCACCAGGCCCAGTCGTGTTAAAGCTGAGACCTACCATTTGAATCTGTTCAGGGTACTGAATTTGATACTCAGCAGTCGAAAACTGTTCATCACTATCTATCGCACCGTCGCTATCAACGTCGGTACCGACTCTACCACCAACAATTGGTAAGCGACTATGGTATTGCAAGAAGTAGAAACCAAACTCTGTTTCATTCAAATCTGCAGCAAACCAGCGTAAAGCAATACCAAACTGATCAGTATCATCGGGCTTGTCATCATACATTCTCTGCAAGCCGGTTTGTCCACCCTGGTTCCACTCTTCAGTCATGAAGTTAGCACCCCAAACAGGGCCGCAACCATCGGCTACATAATCATTTGTAGAGAAGTAGGTTCCGCAATCATCAATTCGCGAAGGCTCATACTCTAGCTGAATAAACGCTTCAATCGTAATATCATCCGTTAAGCCCAGTGAACCGTATAGCATGTTCACTGGAATCAGCGCTTCTTTAATTTCTGCTCCCGGTGCTCGAATAGCACCAATATCTACTGGGTTAATAACGTTAATACCGTTAAAGATAAAGGTACTTTCACCCCAGCTGACTACCTGCTTACCTAAACGAAGGTTAAGAGGTGTATCGCCAAACCAGAAATCTTTCCAGATATACGCATCCATGATTTCTCCGCCAGACGCGTTCGCTTGACCATTCTTACTTAATTGACGTTGATAACCATTGGCATCCGTAGCTCTGTCGCCATCTTTTAG
>NZ_LWFZ01000097.1:0-790 GCF_001635225.1 Oleiphilus sp. HI0086 | reverse complement strand
TCGCTCTATATGTTTTCCAAACTTACTCTATCTGGAATGTAAATAAAGAAAATCTGACAAACGGTGTCCAAGAGCTTGATAAGTACCACTTTAAGCAAGTTGCGATTCTAGACTGGTCTTACTTCGTTACCTTCGGTTCAGAACTAGCGGTTGTATCAATGTTGCCTCTATTCTTCTTGGAAACTTTTGAAAGTCTTGATCCTGTCAAAGCGGGCCTATTGGCTTCAGGCTTTGCCTTCATGAACTTGGTTGCACGTCCAACTGGCGGTTGGTTCTCTGATCACATTGGTCGTCGTAAAGCTCTAATGTTCTTGATTGGTGGTTTGGCATGTGGCTACTTTGTATTGAGCCAGGTTGATTCATCTTGGTGGATCCCCGCTGCTGTGATTGCAACCATGTGCTGTTCGTTCTTTGTTCAGGCTGGTGAAGGTGCGGTATTTGCGGTAGTTCCACTGATCAAACGTCGTATGACAGGTCAGATTGCAGGTATGGCCGGAGCGTATGGTAACGTCGGTGCAGTAACTTACCTAACTGTTTTGAGCTTTGTAGATTACAGTACTTTCTTCTTGGTGATCGGTTGTTCTGCACTGATTGTATTCTTCATTGCTGCAATGATGGATGAGCCAAAAGGACAGATCTCTGAAGTACTGCCAGATGGCACAGTTCATATGATTGATGTTGGCTAGTTAGAAACTTGCTAGTCTAGAGTGCCTGCTGGTGGCTTATTTCATCGGCGGGCATTTTTGCGTTAAGGTAACGCTATAGCACTAAACTCAGGATTTCTCGATGG
>NZ_LWFZ01000096.1:0-817 GCF_001635225.1 Oleiphilus sp. HI0086 | reverse complement strand
GTTGCCAAAGAATTGCTGTCCCATATGGGGTATCACATCGACGTGGCTGGCAGCAGGACTGATCACTTGGGCCTATACCTTAATGCTGCCGCTACTGGTTGATACCGGCATGGTATCAAAAGATTTACTTTCGCAAGGCCCTCTGGGTGTAAAATGGTTGCGCCCAGAGTTTCTCTTTGGTTTAAGCTTTAGCGATGAATTCAGTCGAGGTGTGGTTCTAAGCTTACTCGCCAATATCCTCACCACTATCGTCGTTTCACGTCAAAACAGAACAACTTTATCAGACCGAATTCAAGCCCTGGCTTTTACTAACCAGTCCCAAAAACGTGCCTCGGAATACCAAAATTATGACGATATTAGCACCTTCGACCTGCGCTCACTTTTGGAACAGTTTGTTGGCAGCAGCATCACTAACAAACTCTTTGGTGAATACGACCATACCAGCGGTAATACAGCCGACGCTCGACTGATCAAAAAAGCCCAACAATCCTTATCTGGCATTGTTGGCGTTGCCTCCTCTCAGGCCATGATAGAAAGCCTGAGGAGTGGTCAGAAGCTGGCGGTAGAAGAAGTCGTTAATATCTTTGAAGAAACGACCCGAGCACTGCGTTTCAATCAGGATATTTTATTCGCGTCCTTCGATAATATTTCTTCGGGCATTAGCGTCGTCAACGGAGACCTCAATATGATTGCCTGGAATCGTCGCTATGAAGAAATGTTTAACTATCCCCAAGGCATGCTGCAAATCGGAATTGCAGTTTCTGACTTGGTTCGCTTCAATGCTGAGCGCGGACTATTGGGGCCTGGGGCCATTGAC
>NZ_LWFZ01000095.1:0-975 GCF_001635225.1 Oleiphilus sp. HI0086 | reverse complement strand
CTCACTTCTCGCCAGTAGATAATTCTGTCGTGGCCTCGATATTGACCAAACTGCGCCTCAACAAAGGGGTGCTCATCATCCAGAGCGCCATCTCCGTCCCAGTCAAAACGCAACCATGGCAATGCAGATAAGTCCTGATTAACTTGAACTTTTCCAGCCCCGCCGACTCCTGGAGCGCTGAAGCTAAAGTTTTCATTTTGCGCATCATCGAGAGGAGCATTCACACTTAAGGTAGTTAACTCTGAACCCACAAGAATATCTTCTAAGCTCGTAGCACCACTACCTAAAGGTGTAACAGTTGGAACAACTGCGGTACATTGATCATCAGTATGGGCAACAAAGGTTCCGGCGCTAGAATAATATTGGGGGTAAGCCTTCATTTTTAACGCTTGAGTATCAGGCCCATAGGCATTCTCCATTTTCCACCGTCCTTGCCGTAATTCTGAGCTAAATTGGAAACCAAGCGCTGCTAAATTACTAGTGCCTGTCACATCATCATCGTCTTCCAAAGTAACGACCAAATCAATATCTGCGTCAAAAGGAACGATATTGGTCCCTGCAGGTCGATCATAACTGAAGTTAGGGTTACTAGAGTGGATAAGTAAGCTAAGCGTTCCATCAATATCTGTTGTCGCACCATAACTTATATCTCCAACTGGCGAGGATAATGTCGCCGCCGTCGCTGCATTATCGGTATAGCAAAAACCCTTAACGCCTACACTACCACCACAAGACTCATCTAGCTCCAGGTTTGCACCCAAGCGCCAAAAATCACCTTCATAGTTTTGTGTAATCGTGCCATCAGCACGTACAGCACTTATCGTCAATTCAGGGACAGTATTCCATTGAAAGGCCTGATTCATATAAGTGAAGGGCGATAGTCCAACGACATTACACGCTGGGGCAAAATTTCCTCCTGTGACGGAAAAGCTCACATCAAAACGATCAGGGATAAACCGACCAACATTACCACTT
>NZ_LWFZ01000094.1:0-730 GCF_001635225.1 Oleiphilus sp. HI0086 | reverse complement strand
CGACAAGGCATTGTCATCTAGCTCAGCACTAAACGAGCCATCAGAATTAAAGGTCATGGACTCCAGAATGTAGTAAGGGTCGCCACCATCATCTGGCGCATCGTCGAAGTAAACATTAAAGCGAGTTTGGTCAGAAAGTTCTTCTACCGTAAACATATGACCAGAGGTGTCTCCCCCATCACAGGCATCACCTATTCCATTATGGTCGCTATCTTGCTGATCACTGTTTGCATCAGTCGGACAGTTATCAATATCATCCGGTATACCGTCTGAGTCACTGTCAGTCGCATCTTCACTCACTGCATACAGCATGCTAGCAATGTAGTCATTAGCTTCACCATCATGGAAGAACTTGGTAGAAATATGAGGGAAGCCATCAGACAAGATGCCTAGCTTACGAGAGAATACTCCTGAAGCACTTGTCGCCGTAAAGCGAACAAAGCCAGAATCTATCGACCAGGTAGTCGTGTATTCAGTTCCAGTGTGATGGTCTTCGAAGCTGCCGGTTCCACCGCTATCAAAAGCAACCGTATCTTGCTCGCTGTACCAAACGGTATCGTTCACTTCTTCTGTCGTTAGCAGCTTATCCAGGCCGCCACAGTCCTCGACAGCTTGGTCGTAGTCCGCTTCAACCGCGCCACTTTCGACATCCCCTGTGGTACAGGCTTCTGGGCCGCTAGTTCCCATATCACGCATCCACTGTGCAGGGCCGTCATATTCAATACTGGAA
>NZ_LWFZ01000093.1:0-768 GCF_001635225.1 Oleiphilus sp. HI0086 | reverse complement strand
ATCGTGGTGCGGGTATGGGTGGTGGTCATGATGAGCGTGAGCAAACACTGAACCAGCTCTTGGTAGAGATGGACGGCTTTGAAGGTAGTGAAGGTGTCATTGTTATTGCTGCAACCAATAGGCCGGATGTTCTAGACCCAGCATTGTTAAGACCGGGGCGTTTTGACCGTCAAGTTGTGGTCGGTTTGCCAGATATACTTGGTCGTGAGCAAATTCTGAAGGTGCATATGAAAAAGGTGCCTTTAGCTGAGGATGTTGCGCCAAGTTTGATTGCCCGTGGTACGCCAGGATTTTCAGGTGCTGACTTGGCGAACCTGGTTAACGAAGCTTCCCTGTTTGCGGCACGAGCTGATAAGCGTGCAGTTGAAATGACAGACTTTGAGCTTGCTAAAGATAAGATTATGATGGGCGCAGAGCGCAAGTCTATGGTGATGTCTGAGAAGGAAAAGCTTAATACGGCTTATCATGAAGCGGGACATGCAATTGTTGGTCGTGTTTTACCAGAACATGATCCGGTTTATAAGGTAAGTATTATTCCGAGAGGTCGTGCTTTGGGTGTGACGATGTTCCTGCCTGAAGAAGATCGTTATAGCTTGAGTCGCAAGCAGCTTATCAGCCAGATTTGTTCGCTTTATGGTGGCCGAATTGCCGAAGAAATGACATTAGGTATGGATGGTGTCACAACCGGCGCATCAAACGATATTCAGCGTGCGACAGAGATTGCTAGAAATATGGTAACCAAGTGGGGCTTGTCCGATAAGTTAGGGC
>NZ_LWFZ01000092.1:0-690 GCF_001635225.1 Oleiphilus sp. HI0086 | reverse complement strand
GCGCCGTATCAGTCTGATCCATTTCGTAGGTATTGGTGGCGCGGGCATGTGCGGAATTGCAGAAGTGCTACGTAACCAGGGTTACCAAATCTCGGGTTCAGATTTAAATGAGTCAGCAGTGACAAAACGACTCGCTTCATTAGGAGTGAAAATCTATTTTGGGCATGATGCGGAAAATGTCGCACAAGCCGATGTAGTAGTGGTTTCTTCTGCGATTGATGAAAACAACCCGGAAGTGGCTGCAGCCAGAGAGCACCGTACGCCAATTGTTCCGCGAGCAGAAATGCTGGCTGAAATAATGCGTTATCGTCACGGTATCGCGATTGCGGGAACGCATGGCAAAACAACTACAACCAGTTTGATTGCATCGGTACTCGCCGAGGCAGGTTTAGACCCTACGTATGTGATCGGTGGTCGCTTAAATAGCGCGGGTACCAATGCAAGTCTGGGTGGGTCTCGATACCTGGTTGCTGAAGCAGATGAGAGTGATGCGTCATTCTTGCACCTTACACCGATGATTTCAGTGGTTACAAATATCGAAGCGGATCATATGCATACCTATGGTGGCGACTTCTCAAAGCTTAAACAGACCTTTGTAGACTTCCTTCATAACCTGCCGTTTTACGGTGCTGCGGTGATGTGTGTAGACGACCCAGTAGTAGAAGAAATAATGCCTCAGGTATCACGTGC
>NZ_LWFZ01000091.1:0-6889 GCF_001635225.1 Oleiphilus sp. HI0086 | reverse complement strand
TGGTATTGCTTTATCAACGACCAAATGGCATTTAAAGAATATCTACAGCAAGCTAGGCGTTGAAAACCGAAGCGCTGCTCTGGCCTTGGCACATAAAACACAGCCAGCATAATCCTTAAAATGAGCAAGGATCGGGTCGCAACGCCTTGCCGTCTTCTCTTATACTGACTTATCACCAAGCTCTTCAGTTTATGAGATTTCAGGAAGGCACCATGACACGGTTTGACGAACAGCACCGCCATTACCAGATAGTCGCTCAAGCGATCACTTTTCTTGACGCTAAACAGGGTCAGCAACCCAGTTTAAGAGCGGTATCCGAATATGTTGGCTTGAGTGAGTTTCACCTGCAGCGTGTGTTTACTCAATGGGCGGGGGTATCACCCAAGCAGTTCTTACAATTTCTGACCAAGCAAAAAGCCAAAGCTTTACTTAAGCAACACTCTGTCTCTAATTCCGCTTACAACAGCGGCTTAAGCGGGAGTGGCCGACTTCACGATCTGATGGTTCAGTGTAAAAGCGTGACACCTGGCGAATATAAAAGTGGTGGCCAAGGCGTTCAAATAGACTATGGCTTTCACCCCTCTCCCTTCGGTTTTCAACGCCTAGCTTGCTGTAGATATTCTTTAAATGCCATTTGGTCGTTGATAAAGCAATACCAGACTGTTTACTAATCTCCGCGTTACTTAGGCCAGTGGATAGAAGCTCAAATATTTCGAGTTCCTTGTCGGTCAGCAGGTGAGCTGGTTGAATCAGGTCTTGGAACTTATCACCAGCTGCTACCAAGGTATGAAAAATATCGGTAAAAATGGTGGGCAGGGCCACTCTGGATTCATTAACCGCTTGCTGGAAGAGCAGTTCCAGCCCAGGAGCTTCATCAAATACACTGCGGGAAAAACAGACCAAACCATAACGGCTAATGAGGCGCTTAACCAGACTGATCGCCGCATCAGTGTTACCCTGCCTAAAGGCAATCATGGCGATATTGCAGCGTGCTATCAATACTCGTGAGGTGATATTGTTCCGGTCTAGCAACTGGGCGATATCTTCGAGCAAGTCGCTTGCTTGTTTAAAGCGACCTTTAGATATCAAAAAATATACGGCAGCCAGTGCACCTCTTTCCCGGTGCTCTTCATATTGCCCGGATTTCTGCCAAACTCCTTTATTGATGAACTCATCTAAGTGGTACTTTTCGAAAATGTGCTTACAAACTGAGAAAGAACCGCTACGAAACGCCTGGCGCATTTTTTCGTGAACTACTTGGCTATTAAAGCGCTGATAGTCACCTAAAGATAAAATACGCTCAAGTTGGTCAAGTAAGCGGCTTGCTTTGGACGATTGGTCTTTTATATGAAAAACCCGGGAGCTATATAGATAAACCGTCGCTACTTCTTCCGTTGCGCAGGAGTGGTTAACTAGTGGGATTAATTGCGTGCTCAATTCCAGTGACTTATCCAGCTGATTTTGCTCATATTCTACTACCATCATACCGGTCGCCAGGTTTGCCCATAGCGGGTTTCTGTCACCATGTTTAATAGGCAGAAACACTTCGTTCATCAGTTGAATAGCCTCGACACCCCTGCCTAAATATCGGTCACATAAAATGATGACTAAGCTGGCAAAGCTTTCGAAGAAGTGATGCTGATTCTGGTTCAGGATACTTTTACCCTCATTTGCCAGCCGAAAAGCAGAACTCAAGTTTCCGCTGCACATCAGGGCATAGGCCTCCAGTACCTTTACAAAGCCGAGGATCTCTTGAGGCGCCTCTGCAAGGTTCTTGGCATATTGCGGATCGGGAGCCAGAACTTCCGAGTCACTTTGAAAGAGTTTGAGTAGATAATGAAAGAACTGGTAATGAGCTTTTAGCGTGCCGGAGCCCGCAGTATAGCCGAGCTTAAGTCTCTCGAGGAAATATCCGGCTTGATTGAAGCGTCGGGTAAATGATAAAGCATAAAGTTGATTGATCAGTAATTCAGGGTGCTGTGTAAAGTCTTCACTTGATAAGTTACTTAGGCTGTCTGTGACTCGTTCAAGCTCTCCTTGTTTTATCCAGCCCGCGCAAGCATCTTCTAGAATCTTGAAGTAGAAGCTTTGCTCGGAAGATTGTCTAGCGTGATAGATCGCGCTGTCGAGATCCTTATGCTCAAGGAAGTATTTGGCGACAAGGAAGTGTAAGTGCTTGATATGTTCGGGGCCTTCTTCAATTTCCAGGCGTTTTAGTAAGAAGTCCTGTAGCAACGGGTGGTAACGATACCACCCAGCATTATTAGGCTCTGGCGAAAGAAACAGCTCTTGCATAGTGATTTCTTCAAGACTGGCCGCCGAGTAGTCGATATTCAGTACATTTTCACAAAGATCCTGATTGAAAGATTTGCAAATAGCTGTCGATAGTACAAAGCGTTTAGCGCTAGGAGTGAGCTTATTAAGGACTTCGTGACCAAAATAATTCAGTAATTCGGGCTGACTACCGCTAAAGCTATCTAGTGCAGATTCTCCAACTTTGTCGTAGGCAAGTAGTGCTAGTTTTGTACCGACGAACCAGCCTTCTGTTTGGTCGAGCAAGGTATTGACTCTATTGGGCTGTAGGCTGGAACCGCCAATGGTTTGATTTAATGCGAGCAGGTTTGTTTCATCTAGTTTTAAATCATTGCCATCTATCAACAATACAGATTCTTGCAGCTTTAGTTTTGCAATCGAAAATTGGGGGTGTCGTCTAGATGATAAAACAAATGTGACATGCTTCGGTAATTGGCTGATTAAGCGTTCTAGCGTCTTATGAATATGACTGGCTTTTATGTGGTGAAAGTCATCAAAGACAATCGCTAATGGATGATCAATTTGTGTTAGGGCTTCAATGAAAACCTCAATGATTTGCTCGGGCTTTACTTCGGAGTCATCTTTAAAAAGGTTAAAAAATGAAGCATCCCATAGCGGCGCGATATTTTTCAGGGACTCAAATATTAACGCAAATAATGCGTTGCCCTCATTAAGCTTTGGGGAGGTCTGGAATTGCAAGGTCTGACATTCAGTATGAATGGATTTTTGCCGAGTTACCCATTGATCCAGCAAAACACTCTTTCCGGAACCGGGTGGTGCCACCATGAGAACAAGAGGGTAGCCTAGCCCCTTATCCAATAGTGCTATTAGATCATCTCGCTTGATATGAGTATTCATAGTGCCACCGCTCGTCCTGATTCCTTGTTATTGTTCTGACTCTATATGGCATACATGCGTCTACTAATTAAGACTGCATTATGTCCTTTTCGATCTCAATAGCGCTTTTAAATATTGTGAAATACCACTATTCAAAGTGTGAAATAGGCCATGTTTTATGACTTTTGCTGTAATTGTCGGTAATTTATCTATTAACGTTTGAACTCAGGCTGAAACAGGCTTAAGAGATCGAGTGTACCTTGATTTTTGTATCTCCCCATCCTTTAGGAGGGTGTTAAAGTTTTAACACTATCCTTACCCTGCCGGTTACTTGACAAAAGTTGTCCTCTTTTCCTCAAGCAGGGGTCGAGCGTATCCCCCAATATGCACCTGCTTAGGGAAAGGGTTTTTTGTCAAAGAAAACAAAAATAATGGACGGAGAGACGACACATGATTATTAACTCGGTATGGGTAACCTGGCCGGCCCTGGTCAAATACGGCACACTCGGTGTAGCAGGCGCTGCACTAATAATTGGCTTGGAACGAGGTGAGCTGCTCGAGAACAATATGATCTCGACAGAAGACTTTGAACTAGCAAACGAAGGTATTGTCTGTGATGAGCGAAGCCACACCGCTCGAACAGAAGATGGTACCTGTAATATTCTGGAGAACCCGTCAGAAGGTTCTGTCCATATGCGCTTTGGACGAAACGTCGAGCTTCAAGCCGCCTTTGGTGAAACGGAAGACGGTACCTTGTTGAGCCCTAACCCGCGTGAAGTCAGTAACTCGCTGATGAAGCGTGAGCAATTTAAGCCCGCCACCAGCGTTAACTTTATTGCGGCGTCATGGATTCAATTCATGGTTCACGATTGGGTGAGCCACGGCCCTAATGCGACCGATAACGATATCGAAGTGCCTCTACCATCAGGTGACCCTTTAGGTACGGGTGTTATGTCTGTACAACGTACAACTGCTGATCCGGATCGTAGCGTTGAAGACGATGCTTACTTGCCAGCGACTTACCGTAACCACAATACTCACTGGTGGGATGGCTCACAGCTTTACGGCAGCAACAAAGAAACCAATGATTCTGTTCGTTCATTTGAAGATGGTAAGCTCGCTATTGAAAGTGATGGTACTTTGCCAACAGACTTCTGGAGTGGCGTGCCGGTTACTGGCTTTAGTGACAACTGGTGGCTAGGTCTTAGCATGATGCACCAGCTATTCACCTTGGAGCATAACGCTATTGCTGACAAGCTGAAGGAAAACTATCCAAACGCGACAGATCAGTGGCTATTTGATAAGTCCCGCTTGATCAACTCTGCCTTGATGGCGAAGATTCACACAGTTGAATGGACGCCTGCAATTATCGCCAACCCTGCATTAGAGTTGTCGATGGAAGCAAACTGGTGGGGTATCGCGCGTAATCCTGAAACACGTGATTTGATCCAAAATGTGACGGACGATATCAAAGGTCCTAATTCCTGGCTCATTAACACCATCGCATTATTTGATCCTGAAAAAGCTGAACAGTTAAGCACGCCAGGCGCAATTGACCATATCCTTGGTGGTTTGGTTGGCCAAAGCAAACCAAATAACTATGATGTTCCTTATGTACTGACTGAGGAATTCGTTGCGGTTTATCGTATGCACCCATTACTACGTGATGCGGTAGATATCTACGATATCGGTTCAAATGTTGTTTCTGAGCGTATCAATATTGAAGACACGCGTGATGGCGATGCAGAAGATATTCTCGATAATCAGGGCGGCGATCGTCTATGGTACTCCTTCGGCATTACTCACCCAGGTTCCTTGACGCTAAACAACTATCCTGAGTTTTTGCGTAACCTTTCAATGCCGTTAATTGGCGATATTGACTTGGCAACAATCGATATTATTCGTGACCGTGAGCGTGGTGTACCACGTTACAACGAATTCCGTCGCCAGATTGGTTTGAATCCGATTACCAAGTTTGAGGATTTAACTGAAGACCCTACAACTTTGGCTGAATTGAAGCGTGTTTATAACAATGACATTGAGCAGATCGATGCTTTGGTGGGTCAGCTAGCTGAAACAGTGCGTCCTGATGGCTTTGCCTTTGGTGAGACGGCTTTCCAGGTCTTTATCCTGAATGCTTCTCGTCGTTTGATGACAGACCGTTTCTATACTGAAAGCTATACACCTGAAGTGTACACGCAAGAAGGTATCGACTGGGTAGAAAATAACACCATGGTTGACGTGATTCGTCGTCACTTCCCCGAGCTAGAGTTAAGCTTAACGGGTGTAGATAATGCCTTTAAACCATGGGGTTTGAAGATTCCAGATAACTACAAAGAGTGGTCAGCTTGTGATAAAGAGCAGCTCTTATGGACGAACGGTGCAATGCGTACTGAATATGATGCAGGAGAGCGTCCAGGGTTAACTGATATCGATATTGGTGGCCTGATTAATACGGTACTTTGGGAAAAAGTAAATCGTAAGGACGATGTCGCGCCACTCGGTTATGAAAAGCCAATCCATGCTCACGCAGCTATGGCGACCACTACTTTTGAACCTGCTTCTGGCCACCCTTATACAGGTGTCTTCAAAGGTGCAGAGTGTGGCTTATTGCGCCTGTCAGTCACGGGTGACCCAAATGACCGTGGCTTTGCTCCAGGCTTAGCATGGAAAGTGTTCGTTGACGGTAGAAACTCACGCAATGTCTCGGCGTTATACACCTTATCAGGCCAAGGTGGTAACCATGATTTCTTTGCAAATGAGTTGTCGCAGTACGTTGACAAGGAAGTGAACGAAACTTTGGGTACCACAGCCTTGTTCTCACTAGTTTCGACTAAGCCAACCACGCTTTCTGTAGAGAAGATGGCGAAGGTTCGCGCAGATGGCACCAAAGAAAGCAGCGTTGTTACGCCGACGCAGGTTTACTTTGTTCCGCGCCCAGAAGTGAAGGGCTTGTTCTCAAGTGCTTCTCATGACTTCCGTGACGACTTGGAAAGCTTACCAGAAGGTACGCCTATCTATGACGTCTACGCAACGAGCGAGAAAATTCGCACTTCTATCTTCCCGTATTTTCATAAGAAGTATGCGAAATCTCGTCGTGATAGTGCTAAGAAAGTTGGTACGATTCGCCTAAGTTCTGAGTTTATCAGCTCGGCCTTTGGTGACGGTGGTGTTTTCTTCAACCACCAGCGTGTAGAGGATCAATAAGTAAGGATTTCAACTTAGCCTAACCCTTGTATTTATCAATCTGTACTTTGGTAAATAACATATTGGCTGTTCTAGAGCAGGAGGATCAGTCAAAATGAAGGGAGTTGTGCCCCGGAGTCTTTCGAGACTTCGGGGCTTTTTTTATACTTCTAGTCTGAGAAGCCCTACTGAAGGAGGGGAGTGCTTGGTTGGTCTGACGCTGTCACCTACCACTTTGCAGTGGCCAGTAATTGAGTTAATGCCTGCAGACCTTTGCCTTTATTGCTGAGTTTCCATGCCATAAAGCATTCATGATTATTTACCTTAGCAAGCTTAAGCTCCTTCAGCTTGCCACTCTCAATGGCTTGGTGAATACGTTTTCGCGGCAAGTGACCAATACCTATACCTGCTAATATGGCTTCGACCTTTTGATCCATGGTTTGTACATAAAAGGTTTTCCCTGCATCTGTGAGCCCGGCGCTGCGCGACACCTCCAGTATTGAGGTGTCATGGGTAACAACGCGTCTTAACTTAGGCAGTATTTCGGTGAGCC
>NZ_LWFZ01000090.1:0-598 GCF_001635225.1 Oleiphilus sp. HI0086 | reverse complement strand
GATGCAACGCTTAATGGCAAAGTTCTTAACTTCGCGATTACCGAAGCCATTAATAATTTAGTTAGAGATCTAGAGTCCGGCGTTTGGTCTGTTGAAAAATAGCAACTAACTATCGACATAAGGAAGTTCGATGAAATACATTAATATCAAGTTGATCGCTGCAATGGCGGTCATTCTTTTGGCTCAAGCATGTTCAACTCATAGTAATTTGTACTATTGGGGTGATTACCAAGAAATCGTTTACGATATTTACCTCAACCCCGGCGAAGCAGATACTGCCACGCAGATCTATAAACTAAACCTAACTATAGAGCGAGCAGAAAATAAAGGGATGAAAGTTCCTCCCGGCCTATATGCTCACTTAGGAATGGTTCACGCTCAAGCCGGAAACCCTGGCCTGGCAAAAAGCGCTTTGCTACAAGAAAAAGCACTGTACCCTGAATCTAGCGTATTTGTTGACGGCATTCTGACTCGCTCCAACATGCAAGACACCGCCTTGGAAGCATCTAACAGCCATCATAAGGAGAAAACAAAATGAAGGGATTCAAGTTCTTAGTTATTTCAATACTTGCTTTTGGAGTTTTATCCGGTTGTGCCG
>NZ_LWFZ01000089.1:0-1471 GCF_001635225.1 Oleiphilus sp. HI0086 | reverse complement strand
CATCTGGGTCCCTTGAAGCGAATCAGGCAATGCACCTAGTCGACTCTCATATGCAAGCGTACTGATAAGCTGAGCACCTTCCGCCAAATTACTAGCCAAGGGCTTAGCCTCAAGCTGAGATATTTTATTGTCTTGATGTAAGCTGAGGTGATTAGCATGAATCGGCGCAGCCTCATCAAATACAAAAGTACTTAAAATCATCGCCAATGCTGCTACGCCAGCACCACCCAACAGAAAGTTTCTTTTAATTAGTTTGGTTTGATGAGTCATTGACAAGCGATACCTTATGCTCTTGGAAAGTTAGAAGTTCTGCTAGCTGCTGAAAACAGCTCCCCTAAAAGCATAGAGGAGCTGTAAAAGGCTTATAGTCCAGCAGACTTCAAGCGTGATGCCTGATTCTTATATAAAGTTAGAGGATCAGTCTCAAACAGATGGTGAATACCAAAGACATGATTCACTGCATCCATATGGTTCATGTTATAGCGCGTACCGATAACATCTCCCCAATGCTGGTCACAACGTTCAACCAAGCCATCGTTCGCACCACTGATCGTTGCACCCGTAAACATCAAGAACGCATCTGAAATATCTAAAGCATTGGTAAATGTCGCATCACCACCCCATGAGTAGTAACGAATACCATTTACTTTAGATGCACCTTCACCACAACGTGAGCTAGGCTTTCCATCCGGGAATAAAGCGTTAAACTGGTTAGCGCCTGGCGATGTCATGAACGTTACTGAGGCCAACGCATCCTGCGCATACTCAGGGTTGCC
This sequence comes from Oleiphilus sp. HI0086, assembly GCF_001635225.1. Lineage (NCBI taxonomy): Bacteria > Pseudomonadati > Pseudomonadota > Gammaproteobacteria > Oceanospirillales > Oleiphilaceae > Oleiphilus > Oleiphilus sp. HI0086. The sequence continues at coordinate 695 of NZ_LWFZ01000089.1, read as the reverse complement.
TGACAAGGCATCAATTACGTTACCAAGCAGATTAAGAGATCCTTCGACCAATGCTTCAAGGCCACCACCAACAGGAACGATACCGCGAGCAACATCAGCGAAGTCAGAACCAAAGTTCACCGCATTGATAGTCGTTACCGAAGCAACCAAGTCAGGTCTTACGCCCGCTGCATAGCGTACAGTTGGCCCACCCAAGCTGTGGCCCATCAAGTTGAATTTCTGCGCACCCGTCGCCGCACGAAGATCTTCCAATGCTGCAATAAGGTCTTCTCCACGCTGGTATGCATCATCCCATGCAGTCACATTCGGCGCATAAACCTTGGCACCACGTTCTTTAAGAGCACTTTTAACACCATAAAAGTAATCGATACCTAAAATATCGCTAAAGCCCGAAACACCATGAACTAGAACGATAGGGTATTTTGTTTCGTAGGCGTCGCAATCCTGCCACCACCAACAAATTGCACTTGCTTGAGCACTAAAGACCATCAGTGCCGTGAGTAAAAGCCAGCTTTTAGCTTGGCCAAATTTATTATTTTTAGCTTTCATATTGTTTTGCCTATTATTTGTTTTTATTAATCAGGGTCGCTTTATTCAATAGCGCTTAAGACTAGCTTGACAAAAAACCAATCAAAAAAGGTTCTACAAGATCACAAACGAACATTTTTTAACCAATTATTTTCTAAACCAAAGCT
>NZ_LWFZ01000088.1:0-782 GCF_001635225.1 Oleiphilus sp. HI0086 | reverse complement strand
GCCCGCAAAATATTGCTTTAACAAACGGCAGTCAAGCAGCATTCTTTATGCTCTTCAATTTGTTTGCAGGGAAGTATTCAGATGGTAGTAGTAAACAGGTTCTGCTACCACTTGCTCCCGAATATATTGGCTATTCCGATGCGGGTTTGGTTGAAGATTTTTTTATATCAAACAGACCAAAAACTGAGGAAATTAACGCAGAGACATTTAAATACCATATCGACTTCGAGAAGTTCCAAATTACTGAAAGCACGGGAGCGATCTGCGTATCTCGCCCCACAAATCCGACGGGAAATGTGATTACAAACTCAGAGATGAGTAAGTTAGACCAGTTGGCACGTGAACATAAAGTACCATTGATTGTTGATGGTGCTTACGGCACGCCTTTTCCAAACCTTATATTTACTGATGCAGAACCAACCTGGAACCAAAATATTGTCCTGTGCCTAAGTCTCTCTAAATTCGGTTTACCTGCTGCACGTACAGGAATCGTTATTGCGGATGCGCCGGTAATAAGCGCTTTATCGGAAGTTAATGCGATTATGAATTTGGCGACGGGTAGCTTCGGCAGCATAATGGCGAAAGATTTAGTCGACAGTAAAAGAATACTCACCTTAAGTAATGAGGTAATAAGACCTTACTATTTGTCTAAAGCTGAAAGAGCGCGCGACCTTTTATGTGAGTTACTTCAGGGTCTGCCTTTCTTAATCCATAAAGTAGAAGGTGCAATGTTTATTTGGTTATGGTTGAAAGATTGCCCCTTAAGTAACCAGGAGTTGTAT
>NZ_LWFZ01000087.1:0-846 GCF_001635225.1 Oleiphilus sp. HI0086 | reverse complement strand
TATAGCTAAAAGCCCACGGAGCAGTAAGACGACAGATTATATAGACAGAAAACCGACAGCTATTTGCTTGCGACACAAGCTAAATAGGCGTTGAAAGTTTTGTACGCACGCAATGAAAAAGAATACATAAAGCGAGCCTTTCCACCAACAGAGTGAAAAGTAGAAAGTACAGACAACACGACACGGTATAGAAAGCTCTGTCATGTCGTAAATTAATTAGGATTCCAGAGCAATTTAAGCTCTGGAAATAAAACTAAAGCGTGGAATCGCATTAGGAAAACAGAATTTATAGCCCGTAAGTGATGCAGACAACAAAGTCTTGCGATTGAACGCAGACCATTAATGTTAGTACGCACTATCACTTACTTCTTAGCGTTGAAAGGCAGCACCGGACTTGAGCGAGCATAAATACATATGCCCAGATCATTTGAAGGAAGCAATAAGACCAGACAATAGTTAGGAAATAGAAGTAAAACCAACAAACGCCATATGTGGCCACTTCCCCACCGCGAATTTGTCACGGGTACTGGGTGTTGCTGCTATGTATTGGAATTTGTTAGCTCGCTAACTTGATTTATAGCTGAGTAATTTTACTTTAAACCAAGCTGTCTTCCTGCGATTTCCAGCACAAAACTGGATTTCATTCATGAAAAGAATGCTTATAAACGCAACTCAAAGTGAAGAGTTACGTGTTGCCCTTGTAGACGGCCAAAAACTCTACGATCTTGATATCGAAGCGAGTTCTCGCGAACAGAAAAAAGCAAACATTTATAAAGGTAAGATCACTCGTATCGAGCCCAGCCTTGAAGCTGCATTTGTTGATTTTGGTGCTGAGCGCCACGGTTT
>NZ_LWFZ01000086.1:0-714 GCF_001635225.1 Oleiphilus sp. HI0086 | reverse complement strand
TTAAAAGCCTTTGATAAGAAACTTGATACAGAAAGAGACAAGAACCTCTCCTTGAAGCAAGAAATCATTGATCAGGCGCAGACGCTTATAGAGCTTGAAAACCTTGAACAAGCCATACAAAGTGCAAAGGACTTACAACAAGCCTGGCAAAAGGTTGGCATCACGCCTTATAAGAAAGAAAGAGAGCTTTGGCAAGCATTTCGCGCAATTTGCGACCAGATATTTGCCCGCCGCGACCAAGTTCGCAATGAAAAGAAAGAAGAGGCGAATAAGGCTTCAAACGCAGCGAACGAGCTTCTATCTCGTATCGAATCTGAACTCGATTCCCTAAGCGATACCAACCTTAGCGAACTCAAAGCCAGATTAAGCGAGTACCGTAAAGAATATAAGTCCCTACCTTCAGTACAAGGCAAAGCTCTGGAAAAAATTCAAAATCGTTTTGAAGCTTTACTCAAAAAACTTAAGCAACTTATCGCTGGCCAAGAAAACAGGCAGCACCTATTAGCTTGGCAAGAAGTACAGCGTAAGGCTAAGCTCTGTAGAGAGGTCTATCACAATAATACTCAGGCCGATGCGAACCTTGATGATGAGTTTGCCTCGCAACTTGAGCTTCCTAAAGCTCAGGAAGATACTCTTAAAACTTTATGGATCTCTGTCAAAGCTGGTTCGGTAAGTCCCGAGCGTTGCGTGACACTTCAAGAGGCACGTTCTTTG
>NZ_LWFZ01000085.1:0-658 GCF_001635225.1 Oleiphilus sp. HI0086 | reverse complement strand
TATTGGCTCTTGTTTGGCCTAGGTTGCCGAAATTTGGGTATTCGAAGTCTTCGGTCGTATCTGTATTGGGTTTGGTTTTGATATTTGGAAGTTCATCAATTCTAACAGAGCATTCTCAGTTTCCTGGTTATAATGCTTTATATCCAGTACTAGGTACAGTATTGTTGATTTATTCACAAGGTGGCTTAATTAATAAGTTACTCTCTATGAGAGGGTTTGTCTTTACCGGCAAAATATCCTATTCAATGTATCTTTGGCATTGGCCAATCATAGTGTTCCTCCGATATATGTCTGTGGAGCTGACTCTGATAGTGCAGCTTTTGATTATTGTTCTGACTTATCTAGTCTCAGTATTAACTTGGCGTTTCATAGAGCAGCCATTTCGAGAGTCAGGCGATACTGAGTTTAGATCTGTTGTATTAAAAATGTTCTTACTGCCAGCTGTCATAATTTCGATTCTGGTGACTATCGGGATTTGGAACAAAGGATTTCCTTCCAGATTTGAACCAGCAGTATTGAAGATGGAATCTGCTTTAAACTCTCATCCAGATATAGCGCGAGCGGGTTGTCACTCTCCATTAAGGTATAGCTCGCGTTTACCTCAAGCTAATTGTGTCGAGGGTGATGATGATCTGAAAAGCCTTGATTTGGAAAGTGC
>NZ_LWFZ01000084.1:0-587 GCF_001635225.1 Oleiphilus sp. HI0086 | reverse complement strand
GCTTTGCCGCCTGTGTAAGCGGGATGATTTGTAAGCCACCGCGAATACTGTCTAAGAGGTCTGGGACATCCTCTATCTCGGCGTGATCCCACTGAGATGCTATAAAGTTTACGATGCTGTTTTTTGCTTGTTCCAAGCCATTTCGTGATTCATAGATAACGGCATTATGCGCACTTTCGAAGTGTTCAGCGGGTACAACAAATTCGTTTTGCTCTTCTTCACTCTGTTCTCTCGCATCGCTGAGTGAGCTCAGATTAGCTTCGACATATAGCAGGGCACCTGCCATATCCATTAATACTTGGTCGCTAGCTGGTTCACTGCTTTCAGCGATTTCTTCTATGCGGCTAATTTGCTCTAGCACCAGCTTGCGGGCTACACCTAAGCCCAGAACAGCCATGGTATTAGCAATTTGAGTTAATTGAGGTACTAGCTCAAGCAGCTGAGTATTGTCTTTATCGTCATCGCGAACGTATAGATCTAGCTGTTCTTTGACGTGGCTGAGTTCTTCACTTAAGACCTCAACAACTGAGCTCATTGTTTCAGCGCCTGGACGATGCAGTTTCTCACGCTCGGCATCAACTTCTTGT
>NZ_LWFZ01000083.1:0-701 GCF_001635225.1 Oleiphilus sp. HI0086 | reverse complement strand
CTGTGCGAAACAAAGCGCGCGATTCTACTTGCTCTTAGCTGTTTCGTTCAAGAAAACTAATGTTAATTTAATAAGTTAGAGTATTCAGACTAGATTAGGCTCTGGTTTTATAATACTGGCGGTGAAGCTGCTCAGGTTTTGCACCAAGAAAGTATGCCGCACGTAGCCTCCACATCAATAATACGGTTTTTACTGCCCCTTCTTTTTCCCACTTGCGTGCTGAAGTAATGGCCTGATCTTTTAGGCATAAGGGCGGAGCAGAACGCTTTAAGCGTTTGCTTAACTCTATATCTTCCATTAAAGGCTGATCTGGAAAGCCGCCTACTTTCCGAAAAAGGCAGGCGCTAACAAATATCGCCTGATCTCCAGTAGCTATACCTGTAAGCCGTGAGCGAATATTGATGAACCAAGAAATTACCTTAAATATCGCGGCAGAGTTATCGAGCTGAATATCAAAGCGCCCCCAAACGGGTTCGGATGAGATTGCGCCATGTAGCATGTTAATAGCTTTACTTGGTAATACCGTATCTGCATGCAAAAACAGAAGAAGACGCCCTTGAGCTAACTCTGCACCAGCATTCTGTTGTGCGGAACGCCCACACTTTGAGCGAATTAAATGAGCATCCATATCTAGCTCACTTATAAGTGAAGAAATTATCTCGCCACTACCATCAGTACTACCGCCATCGACCAGCAGCACT
>NZ_LWFZ01000082.1:0-681 GCF_001635225.1 Oleiphilus sp. HI0086 | reverse complement strand
GGAAAGTTCGCTGTGAAGTAGAAGTATTACAGGGCCTTCGCCTACGTCGCGATAATGGATTTTTGTATTAAAGTCGTTTTCGATCCACTGGGAGTCACTATAACTATACTTGCTCGTAATGTACCAGTCAGGTAGCTCGGAAAAGCCAAGAAAATTAGACAAGGAGGTCGAAGATTGAGACGCCTGCTTGATGTTTGCGCAGCCGCCTAGACTTAGGGCGAAGGTAAATGTCAATAGGACAAAAGCAAGCCTAATGCGGTAAAAAAGACGTTCCACTATACGTATCCATCACAAAAATTAAACGTCGCACAAAGATGTACAAGGCATGTACAAAAGCACTTCTCAAGGACTGCATAGACTACCAGTATGTGCTTACCGTTTTCAGTGACGTAGTCCTTAAAATAGCAGTTATCTAAGCGGTTTAGCTTTCTTCTAGTGAACGCATGCCGCTAGTATTAAAGCCACCATCAACAAATAATACTTCTCCGCTAATTCCGCTAGCTAGATCTGAGCATAAAAAAGCAGCAGCATTGCCAACTTCGTCAATAGTCACGTTACGTCTAAGTGGTGTTTGCTGTTCATTTTCAGATAGCATTTTTCGGAAGTTCTTAATGCCGGATGCAGCCAATGTACGAATGGGGCCAGCTGATATGGCGTTAACACGCGTTCCTTCAGGCCCAA
>NZ_LWFZ01000081.1:0-872 GCF_001635225.1 Oleiphilus sp. HI0086 | reverse complement strand
CCTCTAACTGGCCTCTGTCGGATAGGCAGGCAACGCGAATTCGTGTGCCAAAGCATATTCTGCAACAGCTCGCGCTTCATCCAATAGCTCGCCAAATCTTTGCTTCGTCGATTGGTTATTACCCCAGCGCAGCAAAGCATGAGATGGAGAGAATTGCGCATGACGACTATATTCTTATTTATTGTGCTGAAGGGCAGGGTTATCTAAGTACGGGTCACTACAAGGGGGAGATTCACCAAGGGGACCTGTTTATTTTACCGCCTGAAACAGCCCACCAATACCGCTCTGACCCTGAAACACCCTGGACAGTTTTCTGGTTTCATTTTCGTGGTGACCTTGCTGATAGTTATTACCGCTATTTATTTAAGGCATCTGATACCTCAGTTGTTAAAGCTCATGACGTTCAGACATTAGCTCGCTTTCGGGAGCTCATTGGTATTGCTCGCTCGAGTTTTACCCTGGATTCTTATATCTACGTTAGTAGCCTCTTGAGCCATCTTTTGATTTCAACAGCACATACAGTGATGGAAGATGCAAAAAAGTATGGTGGTATAAGTGTCGAAAAGACACAGGATTTTATGCGAAAAAATATTGGCAAATCACTAAGTCTTGCTGATCTTGCAGATGTTAGCCGTGTTTCCAAATACCACTTCTCCAGGCGCTATCGTGAGTTGACTGGTATTTCACCGCTAAAACACTTTTCGAACATGAAGATCGAGCAGGCATGTTCTTTACTTGAGCAAACAAACATAAGTATTTCTGATATTGCTTACCAACTCGGGTATGATGATGCGCTTTATTTTTCGCGCGTCTTTAAGAAACTTATGAAGGTTTCGCCTAGAAACTACCGTAAGGAATTGCGCAAGCGGCTG
>NZ_LWFZ01000080.1:0-20351 GCF_001635225.1 Oleiphilus sp. HI0086 | reverse complement strand
ATCAGCAGTTCACACATACGTCGGATATTTTGGGTTGTGATATGCGGTTTTCGGTATTTATACCTTCAAAGGCATCAACTGGAAGCCCTCTCCCTGCAATGTACTGGTTATCCGGCCTCACCTGCACAGATGAAAACTTCATGCATAAAGCGGGTGTTTTTCGTCTGGCAGAAGAACTCGGACTCATTATCATCGCACCCGACACAAGCCCTCGTGGTGAAGATGTTGCCGATGACCCCGAAGGCTCTTATGACCTAGGCTTAGGGGCTGGCTTCTATCTAAATGCTACACAGCCACCCTGGTCTTCCCACTATCGAATGTACGATTACATCGCAACAGAACTACCGAAACTTGTTGAACGCAACTTCCCTGTCTCCAATGTAAAGTCTATTTTCGGGCATAGTATGGGCGGGCATGGCGCTTTAACTATTGCCCTGAAGAATCAAGAAGCTTATCGGTCAGTCTCTGCCTTCAGCCCTATTAGCAATCCAATCAATTGCCCATGGGGACAAAAAGCATTTCTCGCTTACCTTGGCACGGATCAGAATACATGGAAACAATACGATAGTTGCGAGCTGTTAAAAGAACATGGATGTGCGTTACCGATATTAGTGGATCAAGGTGATGAGGATAATTTTCTGCTGGAACAACTAAAACCCGAAAATCTTGTAGAATCCGCCAAATCTGTCGGCGCGAATCTAGAACTCAGAATGCAAAAAGGCTACGACCATAGTTACTTTTTTATTCAAAGCTTCATAGAAGATCACCTAAGATTCCACTTTGCTCACTTAAGCAGAGCTGACTAAAAGCGTTTTAGTGTGTAGAGATACTTTCGCCTCTTAATTATCTAAGGGTTAATTGGCACGGGTAAGTGCCCAGTTTTCACCAAAATGACCGTCTCCTCTTCAACGAAGGGGTGATGCTGACTCATGTGAGGGCTACGTATCCAGCTTCCTTTAGGATAGATGCCATGCTCATCACAAAACTTTCCCGATAGGACAAAAATTTCCTCCCCTCCAAAATGACGGTGAGACTGAAAACGCTCATTACTCGGCCACTTCACCAGTGCGACATGCTCATGCTCAAAATCGTGCAAAGGCATAACCTGCAGCCTGCCGATTCCTGGCAGCCAAGAGGTAGAAGTAGTATCGATGCGTACCTGTTCTTTATCCTCGAGTGAAAACTGGTTCAGCTTGACCAAGATAACACAGCCTTGCTTACTAAACGGGGCATGGTTGCTTCCAGGCGGATTACGTATATAGGTTCCAGCGCCAAAGTCTCCTGTTTCATCTGAGAATACGCCCTCCAATACAAAAATCTCTTCACCCATTGGGTGAAAGTGCTCAGAGAAAGACGAGCCAGGCTCATACATTACAATGCTCGTGGTATGCCCCGATTCCTTAGCTTCTCGCTCCAAAGGTTTACGCCAAACACCGGCAGCAGGGCTTTTATCCCATTCCATTTTCGCTGTATCGAGAGCCAGCTTTTCCGAAAAATCCATATTTAACATTGTTAATACTCATACCTTGTGAGCATTAACAATACAGTGAAAAAAAAGACCTGACACCTTTTTTATTATTAACGGTAACAAACAGGTATATACGCATTGCCTTAAAGCCTGGGCCACAAAAATATTGATTAAGCCTTAACGAAAGCCCATAAAAAAATCCGACAATGTTGCCATCATCGGATTTTCTATTCAGCCTTATGCTAGTTTTTTACATGACTAAGTATTTCAGACTCTACTACTCAAATGAGTCCAGTATCACTTCAGACATACTTTTTCTTGAAGCATTGGTGATATACCGATATTTCTTAAACCATGACCAGTGATGGTGATACTCTACATCCACATCGATTGAGGCATTACCACTGTTTTCGTATTGATTTGCATTGCTCAATGCGAAGGTCATTGGGTGACCGTCAACAAACCATGGAAGTACCAATAGGTTTTGGAAAGACCAGATATTAATGGATTGCGGCATATTATTGTGAGGTGTGTTCTCACTCATAATGATGGGGTAGTAATAATCGTAGTAACCAGACGGGTGCTTCGAGACATACTTCACACGTCCATCTACAGCTAGATCAGACACACATGAATCAATGGACTCTTCCCTGTTAGAGCCACATGCACTATGCAGAGGTACAACACTGTCATCGCCGCCTGTAATCAGCGGGTGCGTAACGAGACCAAAAAGCTCATCACCCGTACCTGCAATACGCAAGTTAGGGATCGAATTAGACGTACCAGACGCGGCTAAGCCTCGAGCAATTTCAGGCTGCAATTCATACGTCATACCAATTCGCGTGCTGGGCAATGTAATATCTGCACCAATCCAATCGGAAATAGCATTAGCAATAGTAGAGCCGTAGTTGATACCATTAAACAGGTCAACACCTATGTTCGCCAGGTCAGTACCACCACCGGCACCCGCCATGGCGATGACCGCGTCAATGTTTAAGTTATTGGCATAATCACCCAACAGTGAAGCATTTTGAGGATCCATAACATAACGCATTACGATATCGCCCGTTGAGTGCAATACCAACACACAACCATCAACACAAAAGTTAGGTGTGTCTGCGAAGATTTCTTGCAACTGATTGGCAACAAGCTCACCATTATTACCTGGTCCAGTTAGGTGTTTACCTGAATCATAGTAAAGAATTCTAGCATGTGGGTCTGCCGTCTGATTGATCGATCCATCTCCATGCCGAACAATACCGTTACCGCCGTTGTATAGTTCAGACGTCCCCCAATATCGATAGCCATCTTCCTTACCGTTGTCACCTGGATCAGCGGCAATATGCGTGGGCCAATACCCTTGGATGAGTAAAATATTCTTACCCGCAATTTGACCTGCGAAGCTAGAAAGGCTAGACGCCGCCATGCATAAAGCGACGATATACTTGAGTATCTTCATGATAATTCTCCTGTCCTTTTATCTTTATTTTTAAGAGCTTAATTATGTGTTGAGTAGTGATTTAAGAGCTTGTCTGCTACAGAAAGTTGCTAGCCTTAGTGAGTACTCCCTAGTTGATTTAAGAAATCCAAACGTGATTGCGCGCTCTCGTCGATGTATGGAACGTCGTCATATTCGCTAAAAGAGAAACCGGCAACAGGATATGTAGACGCGCCGACCAGCCCTTGCTCCACGGTATATTTTGGTGCAGACGCCCCCCTGGTAAACGAAAGATCCCTGAGTTCATAAGGCCCTTCATGGCCCATATTTTTAAGTGCTGCGATGTGTGCTTTCAGTAAGAGCACACCGCTCTCTGAGTTGAGCTCTTCAACCGTATTCAGGTGCACAAGAGGTGTGCCTAAATCAGCAGCATAAAGATTTGCTTTAATGGCATGCAAGCCGGGAGCAGAGGTCGTCACCTGCATTGGAATCTTGAGGTATTCTCCTTCAACCTCGACCTCACCAAGCCCCTCTATAGACGCAACCGTCTTGGGGTACCTTATTAATGAGGTAATCGCATAGGTATTTCCATCAATCGTAAACTCGGCAACAACATCCATGTCTCCCTGATCGCTCACAGGAATATTGCTGAGGTCATCAAAATGCAAGCTGTATTGCTGGTGAGCATGATTAGAACCGTCATCTGAGCGAATAACACCTTGGTTTTTCGCGACAATCTGTCCACCAACTCGAACTAGCCCCGTGACATGCACAGAGTTACGAGCTTGTATGCCTGTCACATCTGCGACGGCGACAACAGGTTCGCCAGGGTAATAGTTAAACTTAGAGGTCTTGAGAGCAATACGAGGCCCTACCTCTTGTATCTCTCCATCAACGTCATCAAGATTGATCGGTCGACTAGACTGTACGGCCCGATTGGGTAAATACTCAACCAAGTCCTGTTGCTGATGAATCGGGCGCGAAAAAGTAGGGTATTTAATCTCCTGAGCAAAATGAGACGCTATTTGCTGGAAGCGATATTTGACCTCTCGCCCCTCAAAAGGATCATTCCTGTCTTCAATAGCTAAAGGCGCGTCATCGGGAGACATGTTCGCAGTCTCTGCCAAAGACTGAGCTTCAACACCAATGGTTATTTCCTGAATTTTCTTGGGGGTGCCAAGCTTTGACGTTTCCTGTACTGGTTCACTTTGAAGAGCGACAAAGCCAACTCCAGCGAGTACAGAGACGCCAGCAATCATCTTAGCATTACGAGATCTTATTATTTTCACTATCCATCCGCCTGGAGTATTTAATTACTTTGTGAGTCATAGAACGAATAGGAAAAATAATACGGCGAGTATGTATTTTATTAACCCGCCCATTTGGGGGGTATTAGTGATTTATGAGAACTAGGTTATACCCCATATGTCGGTATTGCTATTGGCACCCCACCCAATCCTGACTCTTCATTGCGGCTCCTTAAAGAAAGTCTATGCAGTAATGACAAATGCAAAGACCGAAGCAGTAAGCGTCAGGATCAAGTCTAAGTGGACTAAAAAATTCACCCTCAAGCTACAGTATTTGGTAATAGTTGCTGTAAGAGTGTATTGCAATCTTGTTCTGGCATAAATTTGGGAACAGGATAATTGAAATAGGCTTCGCTCATGGCATCTTTAACGATGGAAGGAAAGTCTTCTTCTTGAAGCTCAGCAATCGTTTCCGGGATATCGACCGCTTTATTAAACGCAAAAAGATACTCTACCACTCTCTTTGCTGATTGTTTTGTGTCGTCTCCTTGTTGCACGATGCCAACTTCTTGTGCAATCGTTGCCAGCTTGACTTCAATTGAAGGCGCTGAATATTGAATCACATGCGGTAATACAATTGCATTACCCAAGCCGTGGGCAACACCATACTTCGCACCCAATTGATGAGAAATAGCATGTACGTAGCCCAGTGATGCTTTCGTAAACGCTAGTCCTGCTTTGTAAGAAGCTAATGCCAGCGCACTTCGTGCCTCAATATTACTTCCATCCTTAAAAGCAATAGGCAGGTTTTTGAATATTAAACGAATAGCTGCGAGGGCTTGCTCGTCTGTGTAAGCACTACCATTTCTTCCGACATACGCTTCAATAGCATGGGTTAAGGCGTCCATTCCTGTCGCTGCCGTCAACGCAGGCGGTATCGTAATCATAAATACTGGATCAAGTGCGGTGGCTAAGCTGGCTGTACGAGGGTCAATAACGAAGCTTTTACTTTTAGTCTGATTATCAGATATGACGGATATAACCGTCACTTCTGAGCCTGTGCCAGCTGTTGTTGGGATAGCGTAAAACGGCAAAGGTTTCTTAAGTGCTTTGAAATAACCGGTAAGTTTTTCTGGTTTTTTCTTATTGGAAGCACTCAAGGCAATGACTTTAGCAAGGTCCATCGCAGAACCACCGCCGATCGCTAGCACGCTTTGGCAATTGTTTTCATTTAGCAGATTCAATGCTTCATTCGTGATACTGAACGTCGGGTCGGGTTCTACACGGTCAAAAATAGTCACACTAATATTAAGTTCGGCAAAACGATCAATAATCGGCTGCACCTGCCCTCTTCGAATTAGCCCAGCACCCGTTACAATCAGTACGCTTTTATGCTTCTGGCTCGCCATGTAATCGATCAAATCAAGTGAAGAGTTTTCTCCCTCGAATAACTTAGGTTCTTTAATCAACGGTAGGCTGGCTGTGAGTTTTAGACAAAACATCCAAACATAGTTTAATAGCTTTCCAAAAAAGTCGTTCATAGCGTTAAGTCCTTATTCGACTGCATTGCATAATGATAATAGCTTGTGAGCAAATTGATTCTATTCAGGAGGATGCTCTTCCTTAAAACGGCGCTGATTATCTTCGTTGATAAAATCAGGGAACCATTTTACTTTCGGGAAGAATAGCACTCTTACCAGGCCGATAAGCATCCACATAAAGCACACACTAAAGATGAGACCACAGGCCCAGGTAATGTACTCGAAGTTACCGGAGATATACTTCATTCCCCACCAGGAGATGATGTCTGTTAACGAGGCAATCAACCCAACCGGAAATATCCATTGATAGACCTTAAGGCGACTGAAGTGCATAGAGAAAGGTATACCGATGATAAAGAAGCTGGTTGTGAAGCCAAATAGGTGGGCATGCGTGAAAGCAATCAGCTTGCCTTCACCCATTTGCTGAAAATAGCTGGGTGCGTCACCATGCAAGTGGACTTGGTAATGCGCCTCCATCGCGCCAAACACCAAGGCTATGCCATAAAGTATGACCGCTACACCAATACCCCGCTGCGCCGCGATAGGCAGGTTGTGAAGATCAAACTCCATACCCGTTTGCTTGAATGGGAAAAACCAGTTGATTAAGAAGCAAGAAAAGAAGAAAAAGACCACAAGCGCGATAGGCGCTCCAATGTCTTCCCATGCTGTTTTTTCGGGTGGCACAATGACCAATTCCTCTTCAGCGATAGGCGCATCACTGAAGAAATCAAATTCTGCATTTTCTGCCAAAGCAGGACTCGCCCCCAAGCTCAGGAAACAAACCGTAAACAGTGCTAAGAAGGGTGCCCTGAATGAAGCCGTTAAGGTTAACAAGATGCTGAACAAACTATTAGCTATCAAGCCTTGCATTCTTAAGCCCCCTTCAAGCGAATATAAACCAAGGCACCGGCACGTTTAACTGCACTGTTTATCGCAGTCGCCAGCCCATCACCATCGCGCTTAGGTATTGAGTGAAGTGCTGAGCCCTTAAAACCTTGAAATAGCTCCGCCCCTAATTCGAAAGGAAGTTCCTGTGACTCTAAAGCTTTAACTTGGCTAATATTCAAGTGACGATCTGTCGACATCAATAAGAAGAAGGTTTCATTCTTATATATCACAGGAAAGATGAGACTGGTCCCTATCGGACGACGATTTGCGACAGGGATGTATATCGTGTTCTCGTCTTCACCGCTAAGCCTTACACCCATGGCCTCAGCCCGCTTAAGGTCTTTCTCAGTTAAGGTGGCATCAAGCGGTTTCCAAGCTTCAGCCTTAGGAAATAACGTTTGCACTTCTTTTGGAATAATACTGGATAAATCAAGCCAATTTCCCGGTTTAGAAGGCAGCGAATTCGGATTACCCGGGTTAGATTTTTTGACCGCTTCAACACCGTTAGCGATACCATCTTTATCACTGTCCAGCTCGGCGATCAGTCTTAAGGCGGCTTTGTTTTTTCCCTGATCTTCAAAGGCCTGTCCGTAAAAGTTTAAAGGTGTACCGCCACCTTCTTTGTGGCAAGCGTGACAAGATGGCGTATAGCCATAGTGCTGCTTGTATTGACGCGCAAAGGCAGGCATCGCGTAAATGTTTGCGGCATTCAATATCAAAACCAAGGCGAGCGATAGCTGTATGGCCTTTTTCAACATCGCTACTTGAAGTATGTGCATTGATAATATTCTCTCGATTATTCCACGATAGTGATTAGTATAGATTAAAAGCTAAACAAGCTTGGCACCGTGTCTCGCATCAGCTGTAATTCATCACCCTCTTTCCCTTCGTCACTCAAAGCCTCGACAAGCATTTTATACTGCACAGAATCTCTTGGCGGCATTAAGGTACTTTCCTTATCAGTATTCTGATAACGCTCCCAGTCCAGAACGTCTCGAATTTCTGCTTTATCTTTGATCTTATCAAGCACAATTTGCTCGTTATCACCTGACATAAAATCAAGGCGCTTAGCAGGGTTACCTCGATGACAAGTGAAGCAATACTGCTCAAACAACTTAAGTTCTTGATATTCGTTTATCTCTAACTTAGGCGCGCTACTCACTCGTGGCAAAGACATGTCAGATGTATCTAAACAACAATACTGAAGATCCTTAGCTAATAAAGCCTTCATAGTTGCCACCCGAGAAAAAGGCTTTGCTTCAAAGAATTCAACCGGTAAGTCAGAAACTCTTTGCAAGATGGCGTCTATCTTGTAGCTATAGTGAGCGTTGAGTGTTTTCAAATCTGAGTCAGTGAAGAAACTGGCGATACCATAGACACCATCGATATCCGATTTACTTAGCGTTTGTTTTGGCTCCCGCTTCGTTAATGGGTCCTGCCTTGGTGGCAGAGGTGGTAGCTTTTCAAACGCATTGAGATCTTCATTGTCTTTGGCGCCGTCACCAAAGCTAATATCAGGAGTAAGGGTTGCGTATAGCCACTCGGTAAAGGTGTTTGACTCACCACTTGGGTCTCGATTAGCCAAGTCGGATTGTGGCACCTTAATGCCCGTCTCGGGATAAGTATTCGCCCAGAGCTTGAGTAAGGTATTCACCTCTTTACTCATTGAATCAAACAAGCCTGGCTGATCTGCGTAACGTAGAGCGAGTGACAATAGTGCACGTCGACACTCATTGCCTTCGACTCCACAAGCATCTAGCCATACGCGCTGGCTAGCTACATGAAAATTTCCAACATCAGTGAGTTCATCAAAACGCTCAGGCGTAGCCAGCGGTTGTTCAATGTCTACCCCCCAATAAGGCTCGTTACCTCTGGCCGCCTGTATACGTTTAGCAACACTTAACTGTCCATTGGTTTCTTGCCAAGGGCGCTGCGAGAAAATAGGCCCGCCCCCTTGGTGGCAGGTCAGGCAGATCGCTCGACGAGTATAGACAATTCTTGGCACACACCCTTCACAATAATTTTGCACCAGCTGAAACTCAAACCGCCCTGCGCCTTCATTGTAGCTAAGCACCTCTATTTCATTTGCCCCTTCGACTAGCGCAACAAAAAGCTGGCCTTGGGTATTCATACCCAAACCCGCTGGGGTGTTTTCTTCCTGAAAGTCTGGCGCAATCAGTATTCGAGGTAAATGATGATCAGCTTGGCCTTTTAGCAGTGAACGGCCATCAGGAATCAGCAATGACAGCGGCGCTTCACCTTCAGGGTGCTGGCTCTGCAAGAGCTTGATCATTTCAGTAAAAGGGTAAGGCAAGCCATCATTCTGCGCGATTATATGGTCGAACAAAGAACGGGTTCCCTCAGGAGGGAGGTCTGTATCAGGTATCAGCTGACTATGCAGAGACGACTCTTCTACACCATCAAGAGATTGAGTGAGTTCAGAAATAGACGGATTATCAGCGTGATTGATAGACCAATATGTAATGCCAATAGCGAGCATACACAACAGGACTAACGCACTTATTGCTCTAGATAGATTCATTATTAACATTGCCCAGCTAAAGCAGCCCTTGTGATAACAAAGCTGCCTCAGCTCAAGCAATTAGGCCTCCCCATTCGTTTTTCATGACAAACATGAGTACCAAACGTTACATGAGTTTCAAGAATTCACGTAGGGCTAGTTTTTCTTCTGCAGGTAGATCTATACCAAACTGGTGGCCTTTGTTCTCAACAAAATCACCGCACTTCAAGAATACTGCATCATGTGGATTAGACGAAAGTACATGCGCAGCAGGCGTGCCTTTAGGGAAATGGACAATGCCATCTGGCTGACCGCTTAAGGTAATATTCAGGTCATGCTGTAACTTAGTGATCTTCTGCGGGCGACTGTTCTCTGCCAGCGGATCGTCAGACTTCATCAACTCATCGAAGGCCATTTCGAATTGTTCGATACGTCCTTTAACCGTGTAGTCAGGTGAACCGTCTTCAAGGAAAGTCACTTCACCAATCGCATTGTTATGTAGGAATGGAGCCGTTGCCCAAGCCGATAATAGAGAGAAGTTTCTCAAGTACCCTGGGCCACCTTCAATCTTCTTCTCGCCAATCTGCATACCACCGACGATTGGCGCGACAGGGTTAAGCACCTTAGGAATACTGCCCGGTGAAGGCTTATTCTTGTAGGTCTCAGATGAGAACTCTTCAAAGATGTGGCCTTCATTATGATTGTCATGAATGGCTCGACAATAGTTTGTACCAATGATATCGAAAGGCACTAACTCATCGTTTGACAGCCAATCCTGACCAAAGATACCTTTCTCGGCGAACTGCTTAGGACGTAACTTACCGGACTCATCTTTCTGCATAAATTTCGCAATAAAGGCCGGATCATTGCGCTCTGCGTCAGTGAACTCTAATTGCCAGTAATCTTCCGAACCAAATACATGACCTTCGTAGAACTTGGCCAAAGCATTCTTATCTGCACGTACGTTTTCTGGTGCCATTTTCGAGCTGTGGCAACCTGCACACTCACGAGCAAAAACTTTGCGGCCTTCTGGAACCTTATCCAAATCGATATAATCCTTACCTGCTTTGCCATCCAGGTCTTGAGATGCTAGTAGATAGGTCGGGCCGCCAGTAATCAAGAACGCAGCCAGGTCATCCATTTTTGCATCGGCATAGTTCCACGCATCACATTCGTTTGCACATTGCATAATACGCATTGGGCTTTGCTTATTGCCTTGGCCGAAATGCTGCCCAGGATGCGGAAAGTTAGGCACCCAGCATTCTTCTGTACACATACCGATATTCACATAAACACGAATCAGCGCTAGGTGTTCACCGACACTATCTTCACCGCCTTTCAGTACGTGACGAGTGCGCGCTGTTGAAACTTCACCCGTGACCGGGTCTTTCATTTCATGCTCAAAGACACGCTTGTTATGGAAGTCCATAATATTGTTTTGCGTACCCGGGTTGTGGCTCCAATCAGACGCTACAATCGACGTGTCAATTGTTCCTAAACGTCCTGCCATCACTGCTTGGTTCGCTAAATGGTCTTCAGGCACACCTTGGAAAAAAGCCATAGGCTGGCGCGTGTGTTGGTTACCAATTGTTGCACTCAGGTTTTCCCACTTAGGCTCATTTGGATCTTTAGGCGGGTTTGTCGGTTCAAACGCTACGTGACACTGTACACAGGGGTGTCCGATAGCAAAGCGTTTGTTTTCTTTGATTTCATTTTCTTCGTAGGCTGCAGTTCTTGCATCGTAAACCACTTTGCCAGACTCATCCTTGATCGGCTCCTGATAGTATTTACGATATCCGAGCACACCCGATGAATGAGGGTCTTGGCAGATATCATACCAATTAGAAGACGCATCACCTTGCTTACAATCCGGGTCGTTGATCAAGCCCCATTTGGTGAAACGATAAGGACGAGTGCGAGTATCTAACCACGGGTAGTTCATACCCTCTTTACCGGTTAGTCGTGCTTGGTGAATGATGTTCTCATCCTGATTACCAAAGGTACCTTTAAACCAAACATCACGGCCACGACGGGCTTGATCTCTCATTGCTTGAGCTTTTTCAGGGTCAACTGCTTCAACATCTTTGAACAGTGCATTGACATAACGACAACCCTCAGCATCATAGCCGGTTGGCTGAGGCTGATCACAAGGAGGCGGAGTATATTGAGCAATAGGCTCTATCGCCCATGTTACTGGGTCACCACGCTCATGCGTATCTGGCGATTTACCTTCTGGCCAGACTTTACGTGCTGCCAGAGTATTGTAATAGTTCTCGTTAAACCACTCAGCTCTTTCCAGCCAGTAAGGGGTACCTTTGTATACACCAGTGGTTAGATCGTTTTCGATTAAGTCTGGAATCCCGACACTTCGGAAAGTCGCTCGATAGGGTTCGTCAGAAACCTCAACGTTACCCGTTGGCAAGTCGTAAGGCGTTAAGGTGGGCACCTCTGGAATAGCTATGTTTTCTGGAACAGGCGGCACACTCGGCGGTGCTGGTGGTAAGGTCGCGAAGTGAAATACCGTCGCAGCACCAACAATAGAGGCTGTAATACCCCAGAACTTTTTACTCATAGCAATCATCCTTTTTTTTCATAAAGCATAGTACAGGCAAAAGCTATTTCCACTTATGAGTACTTACAACCTAGCCTGTAGTAATAGGAACGAGGGCACATTACAGGAAATTTAGACAAAAGGGAAAGAGCTATTACTCTAATATTTTGCGGTAACATAAGGAAATATCTAACAAACCTTGCAAGCTAGAAGTAGATTCCAGAAAGGCCCTTAACCTAGCTCTGCGTTGGTTTATCTATATCAGTAACGCTTAACTGATTTTTGCCATTGCGTTTACTTCTATAACACTCGTTATCGGCTGCACTCATCAGCTTCGAATAAGGTAAGTTATTATTACTTGTAAATGCTAAGCCGACACTACAGCCGATTTTTAGGTCACCAAGTTCAGCATTAACACCCATATTCTGCGTGTCAGCAATTATGTTCAACGCGATCGCTTTTGCCGTAGCGATTTGATCAACAAACAATAATATTGTGAACTCATCTCCACCAAGACGCGCACTAACGTCATCCTTGCGAGTTTGAGCCCGAATTATTTCCGCAAATTCAGTTAATGCTTGGTCTCCTTTTTGATGACCATAGCTATCATTTAGTTTTTTGAAATTATCTAGATCAATAAAAATAAGCGCTATGCTGTGAAGACTATTGGGGGTGCTGGTCATGTACTGCCTTTCAAACTCTCCCCTATTAAAAAGACCTACTAAGGGGTCATGATTAGCTCGATATTGCAGTGTATAGGTAAGCTTAAAATTTTCTATTAACGTTTCCCGTGTCTGACGACCCGTCTTTATCATGACAAGCATAAAGAAAGCTAATAACAGACTTAGGACGTAATGAGATTCGTAATCAAAATAAACAAATGCTAACGCAGGCAAGCCACACGCAGGCAACATAAACAAGTTAAATGCGGGGTTATCAACCGCATGTGTCGCTAGCGCTGCCGCGGTCAAGCCTACAACTGCAGACAGAATAATTACTTGATACTCAGCGGGAAGAACGGGAAAGAAACAGACCGCGCCAAGGCCAATCAAAGTTCCAGACAATAAATTTAGTAAGCGGTAAGAGTATTGCCAAAAAGGTATACCAAACTTGTCTCTCTTAAGCCTAAATAGAACCAATGCTAAGGCTCTAAAAATGGCTAAAGCTACGCCCATCAGAACCCAAGTGCCAAGAATCAACGAATCAACGAATCAACGAATCAACGAATCAACGAATCAATATAGTCGGACACAGAAAACGCAATAAGGAGTAAAACAGCTAAGCTCCCAAATGTTGCCGCCACTGCATTTGCATACAAAAGATTAACTGCACTTTCTTCAACCCAGTCTTCGGATGAACCAAAGCCTCTTGCCGCCTGAACTGATGTATTCCCCAATCGTCGCCCAACTTTTCACTATAGTTTATTATATCAAACACAGTTAACTGCATTATTTAAGGCTGTACCAAAATAAGCCTGAGTGATAACTATAGTTACTCCATGGAAGTTTTGCCAATAAAGCATTACTAGCCAAGTCCCTAAACGGTAAATCACTTAGAGGCTATATTGACTATTTCTTCATTATAAAAACACTAGTGACAATACTTACGGATAGGGTGAATGTTTTCAGGGTAAGGCTGTAGGTATCTCTGCTCATTTATATAAGCTGAGCCAAACTGACTCAAATAGTGAGACAGAAGGGTTAAAGGCGTTGCCAAAGGAGTTATGCCTTCTTTGTACTTCAAAATAGAAGACTCAATGTGCTGGCGTGACACTGAGGGTACGCTTCTTTTTAAGTACCCTAGAATATGTAATAAGGCATTTGTATGCCCTCTTCGATTGGCAGGTTTAGAGAGTGTTTGCATAAAACCCTCAAAATAACGCCCTGCAAGCATTTCGATACTTAAGCTCTTGTCACCCGCTAACAACCTGCCAAGCGCTTTCGCTTGCTTTTGATTATGTGCCATCAATAAGTATTTGTAGCTCGCATGGAATTTGGTTAGTTTTAAAACACTAGGCTGATCCAAAACTTCTTTACGAAAGTTATGATACGCATAAACGCGCATCACAAAATTGTCATACAAGACGTCATCATTGAGACGACCTTCTTCTTCAATTGGCATTAGCGGATATTTTTCCCTTAAAGCACGAGCAAAAACGCCCATCCCTGGCTTCATATGAGCATGACCATTAGGCTGATAGACTTTCACCCTTTCCATGCCGCAACTAGGCGAGTTTCTCATCAGGATATAACCATCCAAACTCCCCATTTCTGGTAGTTTGTGCTCAAAACCACTCACTAACTGATCAGTCAAGTCTTTAGAATTGTCGTCGCTAAAATTTAATTGAGGCGATTCCGGGTTGCCCGTCAGCCTCATGGTAGGTCTGGGAGTTCCAAACCCAGCAGCAACTTCTGGGCAGAAGGTTTTAAATTCGAAGTGCTTACTAAGTACATTGAGGCATAAACGAGATTGGGTATGACCGCCATTATAACGCACCTCATGACCCGCCAAACAGGCACTCAAACCTACTTGAATTGACTTCTCACCTCGGCTTTTCATAGCGTCGCTAGAAGCAGCCTTGTCGGAGACAATAACATTATGCTTTTTCATACCCATCACCCTCTTACATGCCATGCATTTTTAACAGTTCTACAAGGTATACGCGACAAGCACAAAACTAGATCATAATGACATGATTTAAAGTCAAAGTATCTCATCCAAGGCTTGCTTTAACTGAGGATACTGAAATTGAAAGCCACTTTCTAGAAGCTTCTTTGGGACTACATTCTGACTTCCAAGCAATAAAATAGATGATTCACCGAGTATGGTTTTCAAGATAAATGCCGGAACAGGAAGTACTGCAATTCTCTTTAATGTACGAGCAAGCGCGATAGAAAACTCTTTATTTCTTACGGCACCAGGTGCGACTAAATTGACCGCGCCACGCGTCGTCTGATTTACTAATAAATACTCAAGCGCTCTGGTTACGTCAACATTATGAATCCAGGGCATGTACTGCTTTCCGTTTCCCAGCGGCCCTCCAAGGCACAACTTAAATGGCAAAATCATTTTTGATAGCGCGCCGCCCGAACCGTCTAAGACAATACCCGTTCTCAAGGTAGCGCAGCGAGTTCTTTTGTTTGCCATCTGCGCTAACTGCTCCCAATGAAAGCACAGTTCTGAAGCAAAGTCTGAGGGCCCAAGCCCAAAGGCCTCATCTAGCTTCGTATCGCCCTGATCACCGTATATACCGACAGCCGATCCAGATAAAAAAACATTTGGAGGGTTATCTCCCTTGTTAATGAGATCAACCAAGGCCTGAGTTATTGCCCATCGGCTTTCACATATTCTGAGTTTCTGTTGTGCTGTCCAACGACGGTCGATAATAGGCTCACCGGCTAGATTTATAACGCCGTCAAACCCATCTAGGTTTGTAAAGTTTTCCAAACTGTCAATTAAGGAAACGTGTTGAGGTAGTTTTTTCTGCGCACTTCGAAAATCTCTGGTCAAAACGGTATAGTCGTGGTGAGTATACCGTTCGATAAATCGGCGACCTATCAAGCCCGTTCCACCCGTTACTAATAATTTCATACTAATCTCCCCAACGATCCGGCAGTTCCGGTTTCAATCTCTTATTAACCCACTTACGCAATAGTTTGTAATTTGGATCCACTTCAGAGTTTTCTTTCATATTGATCCAATTTGTTTTTAACGACGTAAACCTTCTTGAATATCATTTATTCGCTGTCGCGAAACTGTTCGGCTCTGAGTCGAACCAAAGAACTTATAAAGAGGTTAACTGTGAGTCATTACAAAGCACCATTGGATAATATTAATTTCGTCTTGTTTGATGTCTTAAACTCCGGCCAACTAGCCGAAAGTCCTGCGTTCACCGAAGCCACAGAAGAAATGCAAAGAGCAGTTATAGAAGAAGCTGCTAAACTGGCCGAGGGCGTGTTACTGCCTATCAATACATCTGGTGACAGAGAAGAGTGCCAATTCGATCCAGACACTAAAACAGTGAAAACTCCAAATGGCTTCAAAGCAGCCTACGAACACTACCAACAAGGTGGATGGAGTGGTTTGTCGTCTGCGCCTGAGTTTGGCGGGCAAGGCTTACCACACTTACTAAAAAACGTTGTTGATGAAATGGTCTGTTCAACGAACCTATCGTTTGGCATGTACCCAGGTTTATCTCATGGTGCGATAGACTTACTCCAGCAGCACGGTACAGAAGCACAAAAGCAAACCTACCTACCAAAGCTTATACAAGGCATTTGGACTGGCACCATGTGCTTGACCGAGCCTCAGTGCGGAACCGACTTGGGCCTAATCACCACAAAAGCTGAAGAGAACCCTGATGGCAGCTACGCTATCAGTGGAACAAAAATCTGGATTACCGGCGGAGAGCATGATCTTGTCGACAATATCATCCATTTAGTGCTGGCTAAAATACCTGGCAGCCCAGAAGGCAGCAAAGGTATCTCATTATTTGTCGTCCCAAAAGTGCTTGAAGACGGGTCGCGCAATCCAGCATTTTGTGGAGGCCTTGAGCACAAAATGGGAATCAAAGCATCAGCGACTTGCGTAATGAACTTTGAAAATGCCAAAGGCTGGCTAGTGGGAGAAGCAAACCAAGGTCTTAAGTGCATGTTCACCATGATGAATGCTGCCCGTATCATGGTAGGTATCCAAGGTTTGGGGCTGGCAGAAACGGCTTACCAAGTATCATTGGGGTTCGCCAAGGAGCGCTTACAAAGTCGCTCCCTGTCTGGGCCTCAAAACAAGTCAGGCAAGGCAGACCCGATTATTGTTCACCCTGACGTGCGCCGCATGCTTTTAAAGCAAAAGGTTTTGATAGAAGGGTCTAGAGCAATGGCCAGCTTGGCCGGCCTTCACTTTGACCTAAGTCACCACCACGCCGATTCAAATGTGCGGGAACGCTCCGATGATTTGTTTCAATTACTCACGCCCATCGTCAAATCATTTCTGACCGATGAAGGATATGCTTGCGTCGATGCGGGCCTCCAATCTATGGGTGGCTCTGGCTTCACACAGGATTGGCCTGTTGAGCAACTGCTCCGCGATGGCCGTATTGCCCGCATCTATGAAGGCACCAACGGAATTCAAGCGATGGACCTAGTCGGCCGTAAGCTAACCATGAAAGGCGGGAAACTCCCCCTAACTTACTTCAATGAGATGCGTTCGTTACTTTCTATCGTATCAAACGAGAGTCACTTGAAGCACTGTGAAGGTTTTCTATCTACCTTGCAGTCTGCACTGAGTTGGTTAGGCCAGAACGCAAGCCAAGATCCGGAACAGGCAGGCGCGGTGGCATCGACGCTACTACGAACATTTGCACTAACCACCTTAGCTGTATTATGGGCCAGAATGGCCGCTCAAACGCAGCAAGCAGAAACAGCCAAACAATACCCAGCAGCGTTCCTAGAAGGCAAGCGTAAAGCTGCTGAACACTTCTTCCGCTTATACGCACCAGAAATGGAGGCATTGCTTTCAGACATAAAATCTGGAAAGAGTAGCATCATGGACTTTTCAGTCGAAGAGTTTTAGTCACCTCAAGCCACACTCCTGCATCATGCACAATTAATTAAGTGCATGATGCAGTTTTCTAGACAAGTATCCTTGCCATAGCGCGACAAACAATCAATCTTGTTGATACAAGCATTACTGACAGGAACAGGTATTATGAAATTTAAAGGACTAGACGATTTCACTCACACTCAAGAAGATAAAATAGGTGTGTTAATTACCAACTTAGGTACTCCCGACGGACCAACACCACAAGCTTTACGAGTTTACCTCAGACAGTTTCTGTCTGACCCTCGAGTTGTAGAAATTCCGCGACTTATCTGGCTGATAATTTTACACGGCATTATTTTACGCATACGTCCAAAAAAGTCGGCTAAAGCCTATGCCTCGGTTTGGACGGAGCATGGTTCACCATTGCTTTCGCACACACAAGAGCAGGCAAAAGCCTTAAGCAAGAGGCTAGAAACCAAATGGGGTGACAAGCTTGTTACCAAGTTTGCGATGCGTTACGGCAACCCTTCCATCGACAAGGTAATGAATTCAATGCTAGAAGAAGGTGCTCGACGCTTAGTGATCCTTCCCTTGTATCCTCAATACTCAGGTGCGACTGCCGGTTCCACCTTTGACGCGATCTCTACAGAACTAACAGCGCGTCGCTGGGTGCCTGAACTCCGCTTTATAAATTCTTATCACGACCATCCGCTGTATATCAAAGCAATGGCCGATAAAATAAAACAGTTTTGGTCTGAGAACGGCCAGGCTGACAAGCTCATGCTATCTTTTCATGGTGTCCCCAAACGATACTTAGAGTTAGGTGACCCATACTACTGTCATTGCCAAGTCACTTCTCGACTATTAACTGAAGCGCTGGATATTGATGCGGATAAAGTTATCACAAGCTTTCAGTCGCGTTTTGGTAAAGCTGAGTGGCTTAAACCGTATACCGACCACACCTTGAAATCACTCCCCGATAAAGGCGTCTCATCTGTTCAAGTATTTTGCCCTGGTTTTTCATCAGACTGTTTAGAAACGCTTGAGGAAATTGCCGTGGAAAATCGAGATTATTTTCTAGAAGCCGGCGGACAAAGTTATCAGTATATCCCTGCGTTAAACTCAGATAGGAGCCATATTGATTTACTAGAATCGATAATCGACAGCAACCTTCAAGGATGGGAGGTCAAGGCTCAGGATTATCAGGCACGTGAACGCAGGTTTAAAGGATGTCCTTTACACCAGTAATACTAAACAGACCTTCTAGCATGGCGCCTGAAGGTCTTTTCACTGATGCGTTCACAAGTTTAAGACTGCTGCCGATCCTTTATTTGCTGATATACCAAATCAGCATCCTGGGTTCGCTTGGCATACTCTCTCATATCACCCATTCTTTGAGCCTCGAAAGCGTAGGTCAGCTTTCTTTCATATTCCTTAATCAAGCGTTTCATTGTGTGTTGCTTAAATAGATTGATCATTGCGCTATTTCCTATTTATAGAGGGTACTTATTAAATACGTCTGTATAAGGGAAATAGATTGCAATCATCCGGCAAAAGACCATTATTCAGGGAACCAACAGCTGCTCTATCCATATAGAACCATGTTTGGTGAATAGAGACCGTTCATGCACACCACTATCATGAGCCTGCCAAATTTCTAAGTAATCAGCAGTAATAAGCAAACCTAAAGCGTCTTTTGTAAAGGGCACTTCATCAGAGTTTGGATATATTTTCTTTAACTCCAATAAAGCCTGTTCCAAGGTTTTTCGATCATTTAATTCAGAACTCTGATTTTGGTAACGAGCATAGTAGTGATCTAAAAGCTTTGATGCGTGAGGTTTATGATGCCAATGGGGTTCTAATTGAGAGGCAGACAATAACGATAAACTCCCACGCATTCTGAACTGACACATAAGAGAAGGATAAAAAAATAGCGCTTCAGCTTTGTTAGCTGCTAAGTTTGATAAGTTCTTCTGCGCTAAGCGGTTTACAAATAATAGGCAAGACTCAGTAGATATCTCTCGCACAACGAGTGTTCGCATTCTAACTTGGGATGGGCAGTGTTCCTCTAGCGTCGCGAAAGAACAATATTTTGCGCTTGGGTCTTGCTTCGCGATAGCTGCCTGGCGCTGCTCACGTAAGACCTCTAGAGGTGAGTTCATACTACCAAATACCCTTGCTACTAATGACTAATAGGAAACTAACTACTTATAAAATTTTACCTAAGGTATAGCTATTCAAAGTAAACAGGCTTTGTACCTAACCACTTATGCTGTATTGCAGTAAAAGATCCGTCAGTTTTCATACTCTGAAACGCTCCCTTAAGTTGTTGATATCTAATCATGTCCAATTCTTTTGAAATGCCAATATAAGCCCCCGTACAGGAGCCTTCAACACGATAAGAAAGCAACGCCAAGCCTTGGTATTCATGGCCATACGTTTTAGGACCTAAGCATCTCAAACTCGTAGTCATCGTAGAAATACCCAACAATTCGACCGAGTTTCAGCATCTTACGATACTGTTCACTTCTCGGTAGGAAGTAGAGAATAGCATTCAAAGCCTCCTCATTTTTTAGGCGATCATCGAAGTACTCCGAATAACTCGCGCCCGAGAGGTAGCCTACTTTTTGCTGCCTTTGTTGCGCCAGCTTTACTAGATCATCCAATGCTTTGATCGGAAGGTATGCGTCTTGATCTCTCACAACCAAACCAATACATGTCGTTCGGATTGGGCTTAGCCAATGCATATTTAGAACGCACATTACTTTTAGTAAGGTTAGGAATAACATGAATCTCTCCACGTTCCATTTCGATCAAACTTCTTTTAAAAGGTTTAAAGACCACATCGTAGCTTAAATCGGCGCGAGCAAAGATTTCCTGTAGCACCTCCGTGTCCATACCATACCAGTGGTTTCCTTCTTTATACGTAACTGGGTAGTAGCCAGGATTGGCTTTTACTATGATTGAGTCCGCAAATGCATAAAAGGGAGGAACAAACCCCAGCAACGTCACACAAATTGTAAGCAGAAAACTCCGTCTAAAAAACAAATTCATATACTCACTAATTTTTAAAATTTCATCAGTATAAAACAGCCCTTTCCAAAGCTATCCATATAAGCCTTCAAATTAATTATGACTTTAAAAGTAATAATTCAA
>NZ_LWFZ01000079.1:0-684 GCF_001635225.1 Oleiphilus sp. HI0086 | reverse complement strand
TCTGATAACGAACCAGCAAGTGATGCTTCAAGCATATCGCCCTGACTACCTTCCTTGCGTGAAATAGATATCACCTTAGGCACCCTCGGCTACAGAAGCCGTTTCTGGCTTAGTAATGATAATATCAGTACCGTCAGGTTTCTTAATATCTAGGTCGACACTCCACCCATCAATAACTAAGTCGAGGTCGCCTTTGCTTTTCCTATATTGAAGAGCAAAACGATCCCTGAAGGCCAAACCAACGTTGACACCGAAAACAATTACGTTTTCCATCAGCCACTGATTTTCTTTATTTAAATACATCGAATAAGCAACCGGCAGCACAGTGCCATTATCTGTTATCACTTGCATATCAACCACAGCTTTCTTATCACTACGGCTATTAAGCTTGGCTTTTGTTACTTTGATATCAAAGACACCACTTTCCACCAATGTTTTGGTATAGGTCGTATACAAACTATCTTTAAAAACCGAAACAAATCGATTTTTTTGTTCCTTAGAAGCCCTGCGGCCATACTTTCCCATGACACGTGCAGCGATACGACGAAAGTCCACTATTTTATTTAGTGCACCATCCATACTCGCTAAAAAGCGCTCTGGATCAGTTTCGTAGTATTCCCTTTCTACCTTAAATAATTCCAACACTTCAGTAACATTTTTCTCAACAGTCAGCCTGATTTCTTC
>NZ_LWFZ01000078.1:0-888 GCF_001635225.1 Oleiphilus sp. HI0086 | reverse complement strand
CTTCAGTGTTTCGATATGTATGCCTTTCACATAGAAAAGCGCTAAACCTTCGGCGGCCATCATCCACTTATGTCCATCGGCAACAATGAAATCAGCATCGATTAAGGTTTGATCGAAAGGTAATGCGCCCAGACTTTGTATGGCATCCACACAAAGGAGGCATTGTTCTGCTTTGCATAGCTGGCTAAGAGACGGGAGGTCAATTGTAATGCCGCTTGCATACTGAACAGAGCTAATAGAAACCAGCCTGGTCTTGGGGCTTATCAGCTGTTGTATCGCCTGCACAGGGTCTTGTTTGTCTATATCTGCTACGTTTACAGTGACACCAAACTGGCTCAGGGATTCCCAGACTATGCGATTAGACGGAAATTCCTGATTGCTGATAATTACTTCATCACCTGCTTGCCATTCAATGCCATAGGCAATCATTGACAGTGCCTCGGAGGTGTTTTTTGCCAGTGCGATTTCATGGGTAGATGATAGGCCGATTAACTTGGCCAAGCGCTCGCGCAGTTCTTGCTCGACCTGTAACCATTGAGGGTAGTGCTGAGCGCCGCTGTAAACATTTTCTTTGGCGAACCTGGCAACGGCTAGCTCCGTACATGCAGGCCAAGGGCTTACCGCAGCGTGATTCAGGTAGCATAATTCCTTGTCTTGAGGGAATTGTGTTTCAGCTTGGGGGAAATGGGTAAAGCTTGGCATGTTGACACCGTTTTGAGCTTGTTGGACCGGGAGAAGCTCTGATGATATACGAAATAAGATGGCATTTTAATGTTTTCGTATCTGATCAGGGCATTCTTTAAAACGCCGATGTCGATGGAGACTAAAGCAGTGCCGACAGAGCTTTCTTTTGTTAAGCTGTTCTGCCTGATTCAAAGCTTGCGTTTA
>NZ_LWFZ01000077.1:0-736 GCF_001635225.1 Oleiphilus sp. HI0086 | reverse complement strand
GCGATGGGAGTGCTGGTTCAATTGATTCGCTTGCTTAATGATGCATTAGGCTTAACGAGCGTGCTGGTTTCGCATGATATTACAGAGTCCCTAAGCATCTGTGATCATGCTGTAATCTTGGCTGACGGTGTTGTCATTGGTGAAGGTTCTCCAGAGGAGCTAAAAACCTCAGGCTCTCCGCTGGTAAAGCAGTTTCTTAACGGTTTGCCTGATGGCCCTGTTCCTTTTCATTACCCGGCTACAGATTTTCGTAGCGAATTGTTAGGGTAGCCCATAGTTCCTTCAAGTGTGAGATTAGCTTAGTGATTGATTTTTTTGTTCAATATGGACGTAAGGGAATAGATTTTTGGGCGGCGATGGGGCGTTCGGGGATTTTCTTGCTCCGTGCTATTTTCGGTTTAACGCCAAACCTCAAAGGCTTTCGCCTTCTGGTCAAACAGTTATATCACGTCGGAGTGTTGTCGCTTGTTATTATTATTGTATCCGGCTTGTTTATCGGTATGGTGCTTGCTTTACAGGGCTACAGCATTCTTGTCGATTATGGCTCAGAACAAGCTGTTGGGCAGATGGTTGCCTTAACACTGGTTAGAGAGCTGGGGCCGGTGGTGACAGCGTTACTGTTCGCTGGCCGCGCAGGTTCAGCTTTAACGGCAGAAATTGGCCTGATGAAGGCTACCGAGCAGCTCAGTAGTATGGAAATGATGGGTGTTGACCCCTTAAAGTGCGTTATTGCACC
>NZ_LWFZ01000076.1:0-878 GCF_001635225.1 Oleiphilus sp. HI0086 | reverse complement strand
ACCCCCGCCAATAATAATGGAGTCAAAGTGAGGGTGTTTGCTCATTGTTTATATATTCGGGTTTTGTTCTTCGAGAAGATAGTTTTTAAAGTGATGTTCGCCATCTTGATCGACTTTCAGATACCAAACATGCTTGTCCCAGTCACCTAATACGATTCGTACAGCTGGTAAGCCGTTTGCTTCGACTTCGTGAATCATTGGGCGATGAGTATGCCCGTGTATCATGTGTTGAACCTTATGTGCTTCAAGTTCACGAATCACCTCTTCAGGCGTTACGTCCATGATCTCTGTGCTTTTATCCTGGTTATTCGCTTGGCTCATTGCTCGAAGTTGCTGAGCTGTGATTTTTCGCTCTTCAATCGGGCGCTTTAAGAAGGGAGCCAAGAAAGCGGGGTTACGAATGGTTGCTCTGAATTTCATGTAGCCGGTATCAGCAGTACAGAGGCTATCGCCATGCATAAGCAGTGTTGGTTCGCCTGCTACGTCGATAACACATGGATCATCAAGTAGGGTGGCGCCAGTTTCTTGTGCGAAAACATCGCCTACTAAAAAGTCACGATTACCGTGCATAAAGAAAAGTTGGCAACCTTGCTCACTGAGGGCTTTGAGGCGCTGTTTTACTTCAAGCTGAAGTTCGGTGTTTTCATCGTCACCAATCCAACTTTCGAAGAAATCACCAAGAATATAGAGCTTGTCAGCATCGTTTTGAATAGAGTCGAGGAATAAAAAGAAAGCCCTGATAATATCAGGGCGTGACTCTTCCAGATGCAGATCTGAAATAAAATAAGTGCTCATGACGAGGTCTTATTCACCATCTTCAGCTGCTTCACCTTCAAGAACGCTAGCTTCTTCAATGATCACGTCTTCAACTGGCACGT
>NZ_LWFZ01000075.1:0-1177 GCF_001635225.1 Oleiphilus sp. HI0086 | reverse complement strand
ATATTCGAGTTATTCGTTTATATCATGAATAGATAGTCGACATAATTCACATACTCTCAGTTCCAACGAAACAAGAACAGCCTTTCGACTAACCTGATTTTCATTAGAAAAAGCAATCCAGAGCTTATTACCACTTTATATTCAAAACATATTACCTTGCTCAAAACACGTAGCAGCCTTATCACACAAACTAAGGCTAACCAATGTAGGTCATCGAGCCAGTTTTTCCGGAAGCGGCCTATACGTCACTCCTGGTTCTAGCACCTAGCCACAACAGCCAAATACAGCAGTTTGCATTGCGAACTATACCACGAGACAGTTTTATGCTTAGATAGCCTGGATATCAACTAAGCCTGTTATTCTGGAACATCTTCAATGAGCATAATACTGCACCACTACCCTCTGTCTCCTTTCTCTGAAAAAATAAGAGCGATGCTTGGCTATACCAACCAAGAGTGGTCCTCCTGTCTGACCTCAGAAGCGCCGCCACGAGGCAAACTGGACTTACTTTCAGGAGGTTATAACAGAATACCAGTGGCACAGGTGGGAGCTGATATTTTTTGTGATACGAGCCTTATAGCTGATGAACTCGCCGCTATCGCTGACGAACCATCGTTAGCCAACGAAGCTCTGAATCAAGGCCTTCTAACTGAAAGACAATGGCTTGAATCAAAGCTATTTTTTGCATGTGTAAATAAAGCATTCTCTTTATCATTACTTCGACGTATTGCTAAAGACAAAGGCTTATGGAATTTACTTCTGTTCTTGAAAGACAGGATAGAAATGGGCGCCAAAGCCTCGGTATCCCTCGGCAGCCCTAGATCAGCCAACAAACATATTAAGCAAGGTCTAAGCTATCTATCAGAAAACTTAAGCTCGAATGAGTTTATCGGTGGTAACACACCGAATATTCTAGACTTCTCTGCTTATCATTGTTTCTGGTTTCTGACGGAAGTCGGCCTTAAAAAGGATATTTCCAAGAATACAGCCGCGTTGGCTTGGTACCAAAAAATGAAGGCTTTCACCAACTCTCCTGACAATGAAATTAGTATCGATACGGCGATCGATATCGGGAGAGAAGCCCAACCTCGGCAACTAGACAAGCGTTACACCTCAGACCATAGAATTGGCAGTAAGGTTGTTATCGCACCTAGTGACTACCGACAGGTACCCGTAA
>NZ_LWFZ01000074.1:0-1125 GCF_001635225.1 Oleiphilus sp. HI0086 | reverse complement strand
TGTAGCTGTAAACACTCGTCAATCACATCGCACTGGATCTCGGTAGTCAATAATTTAAGCTTCGCTGCGGTCACCACATCTAGTTGCTTATTAATATGCAGCTCTAAGCATTTATCGACAAATACACGCGCCATCGTCAAGGTTGCTGACATTTCGGCAAGCTTAAACTGGGTGTTCTGGAACGATGCTATTTCACGGCCGAAGGCTTTACGCTCTTTAACGTATGCGACTGTTTGCTCAAGAATCGACTCTGCACTAGCGATCGCGTTTAAGCCTACCGATAGCCGCTCTTGTGGTAGCTCCTGCATAAGGTAGATAAAGCCCATGCCTTCAGCACCTAGCACGTTTTCTTTTGGGACTTTTACATCCTGGAAGAATAGCTCTGACGTATCCTGTGCCTTCATACCGATCTTATGAAGATTGGTGCCTTTTTCAAAGCCGGGTGAGTTTGCCTCAACTAACAGAAGGCTCGTACCTTTTGCGCCAGCTTCAGGGTTAGTTTTAGCCACCACGATAATTAAATCTGCTAACTGTCCATTAGTGATAAAGGTCTTAGAACCATTGAGTGTATAGAACTCGCCTGACTCGTCTAACACAGCATTGGTTTTCACACCTTGTAAGTCAGAACCGGTGCCAGGCTCTGTCATGGCAATCGCGGTCACAATTGAACCATCAACACAACCCGGCAGGTACTTTTGCTTTTGCTCTTCGGAACCGTAAGCCATGATGTAAGGCACCGCGATGTCTGAGTGCAAGCCAAAGCCGATACCACTTAAGCCGTAATTAGCAACTTCTTCATCGATCACCGCATTGAAACGAAAGTCACCTTCAACACCGCCGTATGCTTCTGGGACAGTTTGGCTTAAAAAGCCGTGTTCACCAGCCTTCTTCCATAGTTCACGAGATACCTGACCGTCTTTCTCCCATTGCTCGTGGTGAGGCACAGCTTCAGCTTCAAGGAACTTCTTAAACGCATCGCGAAACATTTCTTGTTCAGATTCAAATACTGTTCGTTTAATCATCTTTTTCTACCTTTCTTAGAATTATTCAAAGCTTGTGAGGCCCAAAACCTCACAAACTGGTTGATATAGATTTAGCTAGTCTTTGAACGTCAAATTGTCTCGG
>NZ_LWFZ01000073.1:0-467 GCF_001635225.1 Oleiphilus sp. HI0086 | reverse complement strand
TATTTGTGCTTCAATACTGGCTCGTTTGCTTTGGGATTGTTCTTCAAAATACTCAAAGCTCATCAGGCTTGATAAAGACTCTGGTAGCGCCGCGAATTGAGCTTTCAATTCAACTCTGAACTCTTCATCTGAAACAGCGATTGACCCATCAGGCTGATGATTAAGGGCTTCATTGCTAACGAATGGGTCCATCAATGATGAGGCTTCTAAGAAAGGTAGCTTCCCTTCTCGCAACCACGTTAAGCCTTTCTCGCTGCAGTATAAAAACAGGCTCACTTTCTACCTTTATAAGCGTATTATATTTAATGAAAAACCAAAGGGTCAGTTTAAAGTTTCAAGCACTAAAGCAAAGCAGAATAGCATAATCGTCGGGATGAAAATAACTGTAAGTTGTTTCCATCGTGGCCATTTATCAGCCTTTATAAACGCCACCAGGCATGAAATTAAAAATACGATCAGCACTAAAA
>NZ_LWFZ01000072.1:0-954 GCF_001635225.1 Oleiphilus sp. HI0086 | reverse complement strand
ACGCAGCGCTTTTCAATGCTGGAAAACACAAGGTAAATTATGGAAGAGCCCCAATGCAGGCCCAGTCATGGCTGCTGGAGCTGGTGCACTTGAATTAAAACTAGGCGGTAGCGCCTGCTATGACGAAACACTTGAACAGCGATCTACGCTTGGCCCCAAACATGGTCAAGCGGCTTGTGCGCAAAGCATTCAAGAAGCGCTCAAGCTGATTAAACGCAGTCTAATTCTTTGGTGTGCTGCACTTATTTTTCTTGAAGGCTACTTCTTTCTGATTCGTTTCTATTAGGCCCCAGGATGACAACGCAACAAACACATATTGTCCATGGTGGCGACTTAGTCAGCGCCTCGATTCGCTATAACATTCCCGAATCAGATTGGGTGGATCTGTCAACCGGCCTTAACCCGATCACTTATCCTTGCGATGACATTCCGGCAACCGTATTCTCTAGATTGCCTTACCCTAGCCCGGAATTCAGGAAAACAGTCGAAGGCTATTATGGCCCGCATGCCTACCGCTCACTTGCTGGTACTCAAGAGATTATTCAACAACTGCCTTTGCTATTAGCAGATCTTCCTGTGATCTTGCCGTCCCTGGGTTACCAAGAGCATCAGTGTGCGTGGACAAACAAAGGCGCTGAGATTAGTTTTTACGATGCCTGCATCTTATCCAAAGCTGACGCCATGATTGAGCGGCTGATTGAAGCTAACTCACAACAGCATTTACTTATTATCAACCCGAATAATCCAAGCGGGCTCATGATTCCTCTAGAGAGCCTGTTCTCCTGGGCTGCCATGCTCGGAACTGACGCAATGCTGATCGTGGACGAAGCATTTATCGATCTAACACCTAAAGCCAGCCTACTCTCACGCCCACCCCTGCCCGATAACATTTTAGTACTGAGATCTTGCGGCAAATTCTTCGGCTTAGGCGGTATTCGGGCCGGCTTCATATTT
>NZ_LWFZ01000071.1:0-726 GCF_001635225.1 Oleiphilus sp. HI0086 | reverse complement strand
CGGCCAGACTTAAGTGCTTCACATAATGCGTCAATTACAACAACTGTTCCACGAGCTGCGTTAATGAAGATGCTGCCATCTTTCATTTGAGCAAACTGTTCTGGTCCCATCATGTCTTGTGTTGCACCGGTTTCAGGTACGTGCAGGCTGACAATATCAGACATGCCAAGCAAGTCTTCCATAGAATCAAGTTGCGTTGCATTACCCAAAGGAAGTTTGGTTACTACATCGTAGAAGTAGACCTTCATGCCCAATGATTCAGCAAGAACGCTCAACTGGCTGCCGATGCTGCCGTAGCCAACAATCCCGAGCTTTTTACCGCGAATTTCGTAGCTATTGGTAGCTGATTTTAGCCAGCCACCGCGGTGAGCAAGAGCATTCTTCTCAGGTACGCCACGAAGTAGTAGAATTGCTTCGGCAAGTACTAGTTCGGCAACACTTCGAGTATTTGAGTAAGGAGCGTTAAAAACAGCGATACCGTGTTTGGTAGCTGCTTTAAGGTCGACCTGATTGGTACCAATACAGAAACAACCAACTGCGATTAGCTTTTTAGCGGCTTGAAATACTTCCTCAGTCAATTGAGTGCGTGAACGAATACCGACGAAGTGAGCATCTGCGATCTTTTCGATCAACTCATCTTGAGCCAAAGAAGTTTTCAAATATTCAATGTTGGTATAACCTGCCTTTTTAAGTGTTTCCACAGCAGATTCATGTACACCTTCTAAA
>NZ_LWFZ01000070.1:0-919 GCF_001635225.1 Oleiphilus sp. HI0086 | reverse complement strand
ACAGTACCGATACTGCTGTTGAAGACAAGAAGTTTGCGTTGGATTAGGCTGTCAAGCTGCTCACTGAAGTCATNAACTTCGACCCGAACAANGCGCCGGCAATGAACCTACTTGGCCGCATAGAGCTTGATAGAGGGAATGTTTCTGCCGCAAAAGAACTATTTGATAAGTGCTTGGAGCACTCGCCTGAAAATACACAATACCTGACGAATCTAGGTTATCTACATATAATTTCTGAAGAGCCTGAGTTAGCAATCAGACAGTTCGAAAAAGCACTTTCAATTGATAATGGCAATAAGAACGCATTTCTAGGTATGGCCAGAGCTCATCATGCACTTGGCCACTTCGATGTCGCTTACCTGCATTATCGATCTTTAATCAATCATGGCTATGATGACATTACGATCTTGCATGGCATGCTTAACTGCTGCCCACATATAAAGATAGAATCTTACAACACTCAGCTTGAAGCTGATTTGTTTTTGCTTCTGTCAAAGAGCGAACTGGCTTTAGATAAACTTGCCGGATTCGCTGCGGCATTGCTAGTCAAAAAATATGATTTAAGTAATCCAAATGCGACGATTGAAATGCTTGAAGTCGCAAAAGACCCCTTAGTGTATTACTCCTTACTAAACTGCATTTTACCTGATCCGCATGTTGAAGAATTTATAACGCTATTGCGCCAAAGCATTTTGCTAGAGTGCGTTGAGTCAGGCACCCTTCGGGATGATCTACAAGTGCTAGCTATCGCGATTGCTGTTTATGCGGAGCGTACTAACTTCGCTTTAATCGTTGATGAAGTTGAAGAGGAAAAAGTCGAGCTAATTGATCAATCTCTTCAACATACCCTCCAACACCAGTGGGAAGTTGATGAGGTAGCCGGCGCATTGATTGTTGTGGGTATGTATAAGGCATTCTT
>NZ_LWFZ01000069.1:0-5294 GCF_001635225.1 Oleiphilus sp. HI0086 | reverse complement strand
AAGAGAAATTTGGTTGGACGATCTGAAGAATGGATTAACAATACTTCGTTCAGGCCACGCAATTCCTATTTTAAGAAATTTACATGAAATGAAATACGAAGCAGCAAAAGAACTAATACCTGACGACTCTACAATTGAGCGCTACATTAAAGAGGTACACAAATACATGGAACTCCCTCCTCATAAAAAAGGTCGCCTAAAACCTTTGGATAGAAACTACAATCACCTTAAAGAAACTTTTGAACATATCATTCATAAGCCGATTGAAACACTTCGTTTAGAGAACTATCCATCAAAAGAAAAATTTCTCCCAGTTAAAAATCATGGTTGCTGATATAATTGCACGACATTGCAACAGGGACGAAAAAGTTGAGCGCAGTATACAAGATCATCATCATCGACGATCATCACTTATTTGTATCAGCCTTAAAGGAACTATTTGAGCTGCTACTACCAGATGCCGAGGTATTTATATTTACCGAGGCATTCCAAGCCCTTTCATTCATCAATTCCCAAGAGCAAAAAGTCGATTTGGTATTACTAGATATCTCGCTCAAAGATGAGAATGGCTTCAACACCCTGCTACGAATAAAAGAAAAGCACCTATCGCTCCCCGTAGCATTCCTAACAGCATCAGAAGACAACAAAGATGTCGCGAAGTGCTTTAAACTCGGTGGAAAAGGCTTTATTCCAAAATCACTTTCCCCAGAAGCTACTGTTCAAGCTATAAAACTAATACTAGCTGGCGAAGAATATATTCCAGGATTTTACCTAAGACCTACTTCGCAAACCGCACGCAGCAACAACTTTTCTCTAACAGCAAGACAGAATGAAGTCCTGAGCTATTTGAAAAAAGGAGCTTCAAATAAACAAATAGCTGAAAACCTAGGTATTTCTGAGGGAACGG
The DNA here is from genome assembly GCF_001635225.1 of Oleiphilus sp. HI0086. Lineage (NCBI taxonomy): Bacteria > Pseudomonadati > Pseudomonadota > Gammaproteobacteria > Oceanospirillales > Oleiphilaceae > Oleiphilus > Oleiphilus sp. HI0086. Next base: position 4,387 of record NZ_LWFZ01000069.1, on the reverse strand, counting down.
TTAAGATTCATGTATCTGCAATTTTAAAGCTGTTTAACCTCAACAGTCGTGCTGAGGTTATAGCAAGTCTATAGTTAAAAGAGCATTATTAATGAAGCTATGCAGGAAAACTAGGTGCTTCGTTCAATACCGACCTCTTAACCAAACTTGGGTCCAGACCATATCGCTTAACAACTGATTGCATCAGTTCAAACAGCCAAGCTGGAGCAAACGGGGCAATTACTATTTCTTCGATTAATAGCTCCAAGTCAACTGACAGATTTCGTCCGTATTCGCTTAATGGTTCTCTTCCATAGTGTGGTTCAAAAAGTTGTTGAATCAAGACCCTAACTTCTTTTTCATGTTCAAAAGATTTGCGCTTGTAAAAAAAAGGTTCTACTGGACTTGGAACTGGAGGGAAACCCAAGTCATTGTCATAGTCGACGTAGAATACTTTACCTATAAATAGGCCATAATCACGATGGATAGCTCTGAGCAATTTAATAGCTTTAGTTTTGATCGCTACAGCTTCCTCTATATGGCCATAGAGCTTCCACATTCCATCAGATTCATGTGAATTCATATGCCAACATTGGACAAAAGTATTTTTCCTAAGCCTTTCCCAATAAGAATCAGAAAACTCTTTGCTATCGTTTGCTTGACGAAGCAATTCTGTAGTTGCATTCCATTTTTCCAACGCTTTCTTCGGAAAAGCTCCTTCAAATTTATCATCGAATCCATCAATCCTTGTTAAATATAAGCTTTCCGATTCCAAAAGAGAAAGAAACTTTGCAAATGACATAAACCGCCACAAAGTTGCATCACGATCAGGAGGGATGACACCCGTTGCACCATACATTTCATCATCAAGAACATTCAAAATATGTTTATTATTTTCTGTATCCATAAATAGTTAATACGCCAACGCTATCCACCTCCGCTCAAAGTACAAGATGGCAGTGTTAGCCTATTTTTCTCCTCAATCGGTTAATTCCATAAGTTATTTTGAACGTAAAGATCATTAGTTTACTGTTAAACAAGACACTAGACTATTAGCATCAATCGGCTTATTGAGCACTTTGAATCCTGACCGTTTGAGACTTATCAATAAGTCTACTTCCGTATCCCCCGTCAGAATAATAATGTTCAAACGCTTTTCTTGAAGCATTATTTTGTTTGCGATATTGATACCTGTCTCTGAATCAGAGAGTCTATTATCCAAGATCACACAATCAAAATTATCAGAGCAATAAACGTTACTTGAGAAGAACTCCTGACCACTGCCAAATGCTTCGACTTCATGCCCAAGAGACTCCAATAAGAGCGTTATGCTATCCCTTACTGAGACATCATCATCAATAACGATAACCTTTAGAGGAGCAGTCTTGTTGGTTTGTTCAAGGTATTCATCAGATCTAGGTTTATATTCAACATATGGTAGCTTTAGAATAAATTCAGTACCCGAATTAGAAGACCTCATGTCTAATGAAACGCCTAGGAGTTCAGACAGCTGCTTTACGATTGCCAAACCTAAGCCGAGTCCTTTACTTCTATCTCGCTCTGGGTTTTCTAGCTGAAAGAACTCTTCAAACACTTTATCTCTAAACTTTTTAGATATACCCTTGCCAGAATCCTTAATACTAATCTTGACCAGGCCGTCATCATCTAATTTGTTTATCGATATCATGATGTCATTAGCCTGAGAATGGTTAATTGCGTTATCAATAATATTGGAAAAGATCCTTCCAAGCAGTTTTCCATCACTATGCACGTAGACACTCTTCAACGATAAATGAAATTTTATCCCTTTAGATAAAGCCTGACCTTCAAACTGATCGGCCATTTCTTGAATGATATTATCAAGTGCAACATGATCATTTTCAGGCGTTATCGCGCGCGCATCAATTTTGGAAAGATCAAGCAGTGAATCAAGCAATTCACGCAAGGCTTTTACTGACGAGTTTAGCTTAGGAAAAATCCTTTTCTGAGTTTCAACTGAGTCCGTATGACTAATCGTATAAGCGAGAAACTCTATCGACTGCAACGGCTGTCGAAGGTCGTGACTAGCGGCGGCTAGAAACTTTGATTTAGATTCACTTGCTTGCAGGGCTTCTTTGCGTTTTTCCTCTGCCACCTTTAATAAATACCTATTTTCATTTCTGAGACGAATGGATTTGTTTAATACAGCACGAGCGTTAATAGCTTGACCATAGCCAATAATTAGACATCCAGATACAAGTGATAAGAATTCCCAAAGATAAGGTGACGAAAGGTATTTGAAGAAGCAAAGGAGAATAAACGGGCTGATAAATGCCAAATAAATTTTGGCGTTCAAACCGACAGCTATTGAAGCAGCAACAATTACGATACTAGTTATTACAAGCATCGCTACAGCCTCTCTAGATTCGCTTAAGTCACCAGTCAGAACTAAAAACGACCAAGTCAAACTATTAGCAATCGCAATCCATATCAACCATTTCTGATTTCTAGATGTCAAACTGCGAGTGGAGACGTTTTCTTTTCGAAATTTCTTATAGAAATAGAACCCAACAGCAACAACTATAGAATTTAAAATAAACCAGGAAAAAGGCCGGAGTAATTCACTAGATATATGATAAACAAGAAGTGTGATTAGCAACCCAGCAGTTATATTCGCAACAGTATTGAATAAGCCAAACTGCTTAAATGTCGTATCAACACTCTCGCGCCAAAAGTCTTCCTGTATCAACGCCTTGTTTCGTTCTTCCATGAACATTCGCTCTTTGTAAGTCCCTATAACTTTAGTAATAGAACTAAAGCTAGCTATGCCTTTTGCCAGATATGACTTGCTAACGTCATCTGATAAATTTCGCGACCATTGTGAGCCTTTTAGGGAAGAAAATAAATGTTAAAAGAAGTTGTTTTTACTGCTAGTGCTTTAGCTTTAATTAGTGGGTGTTCTTTATTCGAAGGAGATGATGATAAAACTGGGACGACCACACCTTTAGTCAATGAAGAAACAGATGATGCACCAGTGTTGCTAACAGGAAGGTTTATAGATTCTCCTGTTCAAGGCTTACGCTACAACGTTTCCAAAAAGCTATACAAAGATAATCCATACTCATCAAGTGAGATAACTTCTAGTGGCGTTACAAATGAAAATGGTGAATATTTTTATAATGAAACCGATGAGAATATTATGTTCTTCATTGGGGGCATGTTGGTTGCCTCGGGGCCGGTCGGACAGATTTTCACCCCATTAGATGTAAACTACGTAAGGCATTCTGAAGATGTAATCTCTGCTTCGAAAGAAGAATATCTACACCCGGATGCGCCTGTTAATTTAGCTAGATTATTACAGACCCTCGATTCCGATGGTTACCCTGAAAATGGCATTACCATTACGGAAGAAACCGCTAATGAGTTTTCCAATAGTTTTGAATCAATCTACGGTACAGAAGTATTCGACCAGTCTACAGAAGGCTTCGCTAGCCATTTAGAGGAACATATTGGTGAATATACCAATACTTCAACCTTAGTATCGGTAGAAGATGCCGTCAATCATATGAGTGCTTCACTATCGGATTTAAAGTCCGATTACACAATCAACCTAGTTGGTCAAACTTGGGTTACACAATTAAAGGAGCTCAGACAATACGTCTCTTTCGATAATAGAGATTCATGGGGAGAGCCCACAATATGCACCGAAACAGACATGAATATCTACTCAATAGATAAATATCATACCAACCATGTAGAAGTAGAGATCCACGATAATTTTAATGCCACTACTTGTACAGCTACAGGCAGTAGAAGTTTTGAAACGACTAATTATGGAAGGTACACAATGTGTCCAAGCAGTGAATGTAACTATTCTGATCTCAACCGGATAACTGGTTGGGAAGAAAATTCCGAAGAGAATCATCGGCGAGAGAAAGAAACGCGCCACCACATTATGGGCTCCGATAAAGTTATTACTATTCATGAAATCCAATTTACGGATGACGATAAGGACTACTGGCAGGTTGCTCGGTATGAATCAGCACGAAATCCCTAATTTCTCCCAATATAACTATCGGTTAGCCCGCTTCACAATATAAAGGAAGCGGCCTATCGCAATATTCAAGGGATCTCTTGGCTTTCACAATATATGTGAATTCTCAATACAGCTAAGGAGATCCCAAAATGACCAATAGAATTCTAAGAATAAAACAAGTCACCGACTACACAGGCCTTTCACGGGCGGCAGTTTATCGTTTGATGCAGGAGAAAGAATTTCCCCAATCAATTCGAATAACAAAGCGCTGTGTAGGCTGGGAGGAGAGGCAAATTCAAACTTGGATTGAATCCCAAATTAAAAAAAGCATCGAATCAGAAGGTGCTACAAATGAATAATCCTTTGTAGCACCTTCTGATTCGATGCTTTTTT
>NZ_LWFZ01000068.1:0-742 GCF_001635225.1 Oleiphilus sp. HI0086 | reverse complement strand
GATCCATGCAGGTCTGATGACTGCAAAATCAGGTGGTACCGTCGCAATCCGAATTATTAGAAGCAAGCATGGCTTTAAGGGCTCATACAAAAACGATATCCAGAGTAATAACAGAAACAATCGCTATCAAAAAGGATTTACTTTCATAGCCTTACCTTAGTTTATTCTAAGTCGTCCTCTTCCATCAATGCAGGCTGCTATGAAAAGAGCACTCTTTCTTAAACCGCTAACGCTCTCTAGCATATGTCTGCTCGTCGCTTGTGCAGGCCAACAAAGCAAACCGAATATTGGTGACCAAGCCTGCTGGTTAGAGCAGCCAATAACAGAGGAAAGAATTGGCCAATTCGGCCTAGCCAGAGACCTCTACATTGGTGGCGAGACACCGATAACAAAGAGCCGTAAACGGGCGGTGGCGAGCTTGGCTGACTACCTTGCGGTTAACCAAGATATTGAAAGTGTCTTAGAAAGCGTTAATGACAAAGTAGACTCGGCCTCCTTAAATGGCCAAACCCTATATTTTAGCGATGAGTTTAGCCTAGATGGCTATGCCTACAGCTACGCAACGCTCGACAAAGTAGAGATCTCAAAACAGTGCCCTCCGCAAAGCTGCGATATCTCGGCCTGTCAGCCTGCCTGGCTGTGCACTCCTTCAAAGGGCGATCAAATCGCCATGCTCGGCGTAAGCTACCAGGCAACTAGCCCGGTTGAGCAGCATTATAAATCAATTGAGAATGCCTTGATG
>NZ_LWFZ01000067.1:0-1242 GCF_001635225.1 Oleiphilus sp. HI0086 | reverse complement strand
CTAGAAACTCTCTGTTTAACAGCCATGACAGATTTGAATGGCTGATTTGGCCAACAGCAATAGCTCTAATAACCAGTGTTAATGTTTGGCTACCTGCGACGCCCCCCATGCTGGCGACGATAGGCATCAATACGGCGAGCGCTACGACTTGCTCGATGGTTTCTTTGAATACGCCAATCACTGTTGATGCGATGAAGGCAGTAATCAAGTTGATGCCAAGCCATATAGCTCTGCGCTTGCTTGTTTGCTTAACGGGGGCGAATGTATCTTCTTCTTCATCAAGACCTGCCATGCTCATTAGCGAATGGTCAGCATCTTCTCTGATGACATCAACCACGTCATCGATTGTAATTCTGCCCAGAAGGATGCCTTCCTTGTTAATAACCGGCGCAGAGACGAGATCTCTTCTTTCAAATAGATTAGCTACTTCGCTATCGGTCAGATTGACATCTATGGTAATGGTGTCAGTTTCCATTACTTCCCGAACCGTGGCAGTGGGATTAGAGACAAGTAATTTATTAAGTGGCAGAGTTCCGACTAGCTCGTCTTTACGACTAACAACCAACAATTTGTCAGTCATTTCTGGTAAGGAACGGTGTCTTCTTAAGTAACGCAACACAACGTCAATAGTGATACCGGGGCGGATGGTGACGGTATCTGTATTCATTAAGCCGCCGGCAGTGTCCTCGTGATATGAGAGGACTTCCTCGACACGGGCACGGTCTTGCGTGTCCATTGACTCAAGGACTTCAGCTGATACATTGTCAGGTAGCTGCTGAAGTATGTCGGCGAGATCATCTGTATCGAGGTCTTCTGTGAAGTTTACGACTTCCTGAGCATTTAACTTGCTGAGGAAGTGCGCCTGTATGTCTTCAGAGAGATCTTGTAGGACTTCACCTTTTAAATCGTCATTCAGCAAGCGCCATATTAGTGCTCGCTCTCGCGGTGGAGAGGATTCAATTAGGTGTGCAATATCACTTGCGTTTAGCCCCTTGTTCACAACCCTTTCAATTTGCCGGATAGAGCCGCTTTCGATTACTTCATTTACACTATGAAGTTTCTCTTTAGCGCTTTTGTTTGAAAATTGGCTAGGCATGGAACACGTTGATCTCTAGTTAACTGCTAAGTGATAAAACAGATAAGCCTGGTGAAGTGATGATTACAATTAGACCTATATAGATAGCTTAAACGTTTGCTTAAGTATAGCGCATGAATTGACACTTCGACAGTCAGAATAATCCA
>NZ_LWFZ01000066.1:0-875 GCF_001635225.1 Oleiphilus sp. HI0086 | reverse complement strand
GAGAAAAGCTTGGCTTTCTGCCTGGCGACCTGGCTCAGAAAGTTGACCCTTACTTGCGCCCTCTCTATGACGCGCTATATGAAATGCTAGGCTTCGACCAAGTCGCCAAGCTCATGGATAAGAACATCATAGAAGTCGCACCACTCGCCTTTATGCGCGGCCGAACACTTAATAATGCTTTTATTATTTTGGACGAAAGCCAGAACACCACACCCGAACAAATGAAGATGTTTCTGACCCGAATTGGTTTTGGCTCAACAGCCGTTATTACGGGCGACCTAACCCAAACCGACCTACCTAAACACGCGATGTCGGGCTTAGCTCAGGCTCAGCGCGTTTTAAATGGCGTAAAAGGCATCAGCAGCATCCACTTCCGCCCATCTGATGTTGTCAGACACCCTATTGTTCAACGAATTGTAGAGGCTTATAACAAGCACGATACGCAGGGAAAGGCTTAAACCACAGAGGACACCGAGCGCTTCGCTGCACAGAGGAAGGGATTAAGACACCCTAAAAACCTTTTTATCTTTTCTCGGTGTAGGCCGCAGGCCTCTCTGTGACCTCTGTGGTGAACCGTGTTTTATGTTTTGATCTTGAAGTGATAAACCGATGAACCACAGAGGACACCAAGAGTAGAGAAACTCTAATCTTTCATTTGCCCAGGCAACCACAAAGCTATTTCAGGGAAGATCAGCAGCAGTAGTACCATAACCAAGCTTATTACTACGAATGGTAAGGCACCCTTAAAGACAGTTGTTAAGGGTATATCCGGAGCAACGCGCTGCATTACAAATACATTGATACCGATTGGCGGCGTAATCAGCGATAGCTCAATCATCATAACGATAAAAATACCAAACCAGACCGGCTCATAT
>NZ_LWFZ01000065.1:0-750 GCF_001635225.1 Oleiphilus sp. HI0086 | reverse complement strand
AGGCTGTACGTTGTCAGGCTGGTGTTGTTACACAGCAGTTGCAAAACTTCGCCGAAGAGAACGGTTTGTACTATCCGGTTGACTTTGCATCGGCCGGTTCTAGTCAGCTAGGAGGTAACCTATCGACTAATGCGGGCGGTATTAAAGTTATCAAATACGGCATGAGCCGTGATTGGGTCTTGGGTTTAACCGTGGTAACAGGTGCTGGCGAAATTCTTGAACTAAACCGAGACTTGTTGAAAAACAATACCGGATATGATTTGCGTCACTTGTTTATTGGTGCTGAAGGAACACTTGGTTTTATCACTGAAGCAACAATGAAACTAACGCGTCAACCGAACAATCTGACTGCTTTGGTTCTGGGTCTATCAGATATTGGTAACACCATGGATGTCTTGAAAGCATTCCAAGCAAAGCTGGACTTGACTGCCTATGAGTTTTTCTCGCACGAAGCGATGGGGCATGTCTTAGCGCACAACGATGTGCCTGCACCCTTTGAAACTGAAGCGCCTTTCTATGCATTGTTGGAGTTCGAATCGACGTCTGACCAGGTAATGGATGACGCAATGGCTTTATTTGAAACCTGTGTTGAAGAAGGGTGGGTTTTGGATGGTGTGATCAGCCAGAGTGAAACCCAGCTCAATAACTTATGGCGTTTGCGTGAAGGTATCTCAGAGTCGATTTCTGTGCGTACTCCGTACAAAAACGATATTTCGGTCGTGGTCTCTAAAGTTCCTGAGTTTCTAAATG
>NZ_LWFZ01000064.1:0-1042 GCF_001635225.1 Oleiphilus sp. HI0086 | reverse complement strand
TTTACACCGACCCGGGTGCGACTGCATCAGACGTAGTCGATGATGACGCTACGCTTAGCGCAGCAATTGTCACCATTAATAACGTGAATGAAAATGTCGCAGGCACATACACGGTCACTTACGATGTGACAGACTCTGGTGGAAACCCTGCCGTACAACAAGTCCGAACAGTTAATGTCGGCGACTTTACTGCACCAATGATAACTCTAATTGGCAACACAACCGTAAATATTGAACTTGGCTCAAGCTATACCGATGCAGGCGCAAGTGCGACAGATAATATTGATGGCGACCTGAGCTCCAGTATTATTTCAAGCGGAACAGTCAACCCTCTTGCGACTGGAACATATGTAATTAGCTATGACGTAAGTGATGCAGCTGGGAACAATGCCGTACAGCTTACGCGAACAGTAATCGTCACCGATACTACCGCACCGGTTATCACATTACTTGGCTCGGCAAGCATCAACCATGAACAAGGAACTGCTTATAGCGACCCTGGCGCCAGTGCTACAGACAATACTGACGGGGATATAACCGCCAGCATCACTGTATCCGGTTTTGTCGATGCAAATGCCGCTGGCACATACACTCTCAATTACAACGTTAGCGACAGCGCAGGAAATAACGCAACAACACTAACACGTACTATTACAGTTGTTGATACAACGCTACCGGTATTGACCTTAAGCGGAAGTACTCCAACTAATCATGAGCAAGGAACAAGCTATACCGATGCAGGCGCATCCGCCAGTGATACCGTTGACGGAGACTTAACTGCAAATATCCTTGTCACGGGCTCCGTTGATGCAAATACTGCCGGCTCCTATATTCTTACTTATAATGTTAGCGATACAGCCGGTAACGCAGCCACATCAATTACAAGAACCGTTATCGTGGCCGACACGACAGCCCCTGCTATTACCATTATCGGCAGTTCAGTCGTCAACCATCAACAAGGCAGCACCTATACAGATGCAGGCGCTACTGCCTCCGACCTTATCGATGGCGATATGAGCGCTAGTATTGTTGTCACGGGCAG
>NZ_LWFZ01000063.1:0-995 GCF_001635225.1 Oleiphilus sp. HI0086 | reverse complement strand
CTTTAAAATACTCAAGAGGTTGAGGCTCGAAAATAATAACAACGGACCGTAAGTCTTGTGTTTTTGCCTCGGTAACTACTTGCTCTAGAATCGCTTGATGCCCAAGGTGCACACCATCAAAGTTGCCAATCGTTGCAACACATGCCGTATTAGGCGAACTTTTATTTGTGCTTAAGTGCTGACAAGCTGCTATCAGCCCGGGGTTATGCATCCCTCTTAATAATCGCATCGCCACAGCTTGTATAAGTTCCTAGTAAAAACATGCCACAAAATAGTCGCCGATTATACTTGCTCAGGAGGGGAAGATTCAATCAACTCAGACCACAGCTAGCTAATAGAAATGAAAAAAGCCACATTTCTTTGCAATCTAGGCAATTTACCGCCCGAATATTTAAGAAATGCAGCTTTCTATTTGCAGAATGAAAAGTAAGACTTATTCCCACCAACCTACTAGGTTCATATAAATTATTGTCGCTGGTGCAAGAATAAAGGTCAGAATACCAACGGTCTCATCGGTTGACTCTTCGTTATTCTCATTCACGCGAATACCGTTTTCCTTACCAGAAGTGTAATACTTACGCCCCTCACGGTAGGTAAAATATTTATCAGGATCTTCCATCTGATAGTTCCCTTCATTTTGGTAAGCAGGAACAAACTCGTCATCTTCTGCATAAGCCGACGCACTGGCAAATATCACCGAAAACAAAAAAGCTGACATCAACTTTACGACAACTGACTGTTTTAAACTTTTCATAAGACTCTCCTTCACTTTCACTCCCTACACCTAAACAAATTCAACGCAGATATCCTTCATTTACGTTTGTCCATTTATTGAGCAAATTTCAGTCAGACTATTAAATGATATCGAACACAAAAAATAAAGTGATTTAACAATCGATAACAATCTCAGTGTCTAAGTTGCGACACAGCTATCAATCAAATACGAAAAATTCTTAAGAAAATAACACTCAGCACACCAGCAAACACACCATAAA
>NZ_LWFZ01000062.1:0-929 GCF_001635225.1 Oleiphilus sp. HI0086 | reverse complement strand
GCTGGGCAAACTACGGTTAATTTCCGTATCGATAAAACCGGGGTTAATGACACTCACATCAACATTGTCATTTAAGGTCTCCAGCCTAACCGCCTCCATATAGGTAGCCAAACCCGCTTTTGAAGCAGAATACGCAGCATTTCTTGGTAAACCTCGATAGCCCGCAACGGAAGCGGTTGCCACAATATGCCCACCACCTTGGGTCCGGAATGCTTTAAGCGCAGCCCTGACGGTAGCGATAGCACCATTTAGATTAGTATTGATTACGGCGAGCTGGTCATCTAAAGAGGCAATCTCGGCTTTGCCTGAGCGGGCAATCCCGGCATTAGCAACGATCATATCTAAACGCCCCAAAGAAGATTGAAAGCCCTTAATCACCTCATCCACCTGCGAAGTATCAGTGACATCAAGCCGCGCTATTTCTATCCTTGCTTCAGGGTAGGCTTTATGGATCTCGGCTTTTAATGATTGCAGCAGGGTTTCTCTACGTGCGCTAAGACCAAGATCATAACCTCGCTTTGCCATCTCCCATGCCAAGGCCTTGCCAATACCATCACTGGCTCCGGTTATTACGATTGTTTTATTCATTGCTAGCCTACCCTACAGTTGCTGCGGTCATCTTCAAATGGAGAAGTTCATATATTGTGCAGACGAAAGCCTAGCACAATAGCCAAGCCCAAATCATTAAGGAGGCAACAAAGCGGGATTCACAAAGCAGTAAGTCTATGAATAGTTCTAATCGTCTAGACTTCTCGTTTATGGCAGGCATATAATCCTGACTAGCTGTTCAATAACAACAATAGTGGTGTACATTCACTCTTAGCACCCATTCAATGACGGATCAAATCTATGCCTAGCTCAGACGCTTTTACTCATTACCGCACCTGCAACCTTTGTGAAGCAATGTGCGGTGTCGCGATCAAAGTTGA
>NZ_LWFZ01000061.1:0-1189 GCF_001635225.1 Oleiphilus sp. HI0086 | reverse complement strand
CTTGTATACGACCAATGTTATCGTTAAGGCTTTTCAGTGCTCCGTCGGCAACCTGAATTGCGGAAATGGAGTCATTGGCGTTACGGATGCCTGCATCAAAAGCACCTAGTTGGCTATTCAAGCGTTCAGATATTGCTGCGCCTGCTGCATCATCAGCTGCGCTATTAATCCGGCTTCCTGAACTGAGCTGCTGCAGTTGTCTATCAGTTTGGGACGCACTGGAAAGGCTTTGAGGGCTGCCAATGCCGCCGTTGAGTGAAATAGTCATGATGATTGCTCCCGCCGAGATAGCTATTTTTTAATGATAGCGCGGGAAGTCGAGCAGGTCATTTATTAAACAGTAACGCTTGGTAACCAGCGCTACTGTTTAGGGTACTATTTTATGTCATATTTTTGCGAGTGACGTAATGATGCCTAACTGTTTCGTTAAAAGCTTCGACATAGGTAGGGTGAAATTGCGTGCCACTTTCGCCATTAATGAGTGTGACAGCACTGAACAGAGACTTCTTGTAGCTTCTATCTGCACGTTCGTTGGTTACTGCATAGAAGGTGTCCGCCAAAGCGATTAACATAGCACCACGGTGTATTTGTTCGTTTGCCAAATTCTTTGGGTAGCCTTTACCATCATATCGCTCATGGTGTTGAGCAACCATCGTGGCGGCTTCTGTCCAACCTTCCATACGACTTAGAAATTCTGAGCCCATCTCTATATGGCCGCGAATAGTACGAAATTCCTGGTCGCTTAGTTTGCTAGGCTTATTAAGTATGTCGGGCGAGACTAAAGACATGCCGATATCGTGAAGATAGACTGCAGCAGTTAATTGGTCTGTATCGATAGGCTCTTCAAGGTCTTTGTTGGTAGATAAGCACAACTCTAGAATGGAATCTGTTCTACCTTGTTTGTATATGCCTAAGTCATCTAGCTGTAAGGCAAGCTTTCTAAAAAATGCTAAGTCAGGGTTGTCCTGATGCTCAAGGCTCAGCGCGATACTGCCGGGTTTTTCTTCTTCAGTGCTACTTTTCTTCGCCCCGACCAGCTGGTCCATTGCTTTATCAAGTGCTTTCAGGTCCTGGCCTGCAGTGCAGCCTCTGACATCTTCGATAACCTTAAGCATGGTCGCCTGAGGCGTACCTTCTACCTGGCCATCACTAATCAGTGTATTGATCATATCCCGTATACGAATAACGA
>NZ_LWFZ01000060.1:0-1069 GCF_001635225.1 Oleiphilus sp. HI0086 | reverse complement strand
CCCTGCGTTGCGGAAAGGCTTTACGAAGCTGACCTGACACGTAAGCACATGAAAAATATATTAAATTTAAGAATGAAGATTATACACTTTTCATTCCATGACAAACATTTTGAATACTGGAAACCGTGAACTTATTGCAATTTTTTACACTCTAGAAAAGCAATACCTCACACTTCTCAAAAATATATAAGGGTTTTATGTATTCGATAGCGCAGTCTCTATAGAATAAAGAGTTGTTTTCTAACACTACGTGCGTCTGTATGATGCAAACGAGAACCGACTGTCTTCAGAATGATAGAGCCCAGTGCTTATCTATAGTTACAAGGAAGAAACTCATGAGCGCACTTATCCACTTGGCAGAAGTCTTTGTTTTTTTGCTTTTCATCATCACCTTCGTAAGAATTCGCTCACTCTATCGTGATTACCCTCCTCTCAACCATACTAAAAAAATGACACAAACTGACGAGCGTAAACCTTTAGTAGGAAATGCTTCAGCCAGTGTGAAATATGAGGACAAAATGGCTATCCTCAAAGAAGCACAAGTTTTTGCAGGTATGCAGCTTCTACCCCTAAAAAAGCGCTATGGAGATATACATGGCGAAAAGTATGCTTGGTTGAGAAAAGCCTGCGCTTTCTACCTTATAGGGGCAACCCGCGCTATAACGAACACAGGCCAATGTGGCCCAGGCACATACGAAGAAATTACTGGACTGGTAATCAAGTCTTGCTTGAAGACCCCTAACAACGACGTACTCGCTTATCTAAAGAGCGCTTCAAATGACGAGTGGGATAAAGAGCAAAAGGTCTTAGCATTAACTGGAGAGCAAGCAGCAGCTAACTGGGTATCAGGCAAGGCTATCCCTCACCACACTACCCTGGACGAACACTTAAGTCGAAACGGAATTATTGCTTAAATTCCAGTGACTGATAGTGAGATAATTTTCTCGTGCCCCTCACCTACCTGAATCTCTTTGCTGCGGAGGCAAACTTTCTCAACTCGCTCGACGCTCATCTCGACTTGCTTAGCAATACTGTCACTCTGCATGTCTACCGAGGCATCTTTTAGACA
>NZ_LWFZ01000059.1:0-1481 GCF_001635225.1 Oleiphilus sp. HI0086 | reverse complement strand
TACGTTTAAGTGTTTTCTTGTCTTGGCCTTGCCAGTAAACATAATCTGACTACGCCTCCGTAGTCGACGCTAATATTTCAATCATCGAGCAATCCATGCTCCTCTGTTTTGCCTGCACGATATTGCTGGATTGATTTACTTAGATGAGCGGCATTTGCAGGACTCTAGAGTAAATGCACTGGTTAGGCATTTTAATCGTCAATTAACAGATGCCCAAAATAAGAGAACACACCTATCATAACACCTGTGAATAGTTGTGCATGTACAAGATAGGACAATTTTTTCAACTCTCTTGGAGAGTATCGCCAGCTGATAAAAATACCGAATAGCCCTTGCCAGATTACTAGTGCGAGTACCGCAGGGAAAAAAGAATATGCATTGGTAAACCCATTAAAGCGATGTGCAGAAGTATTATAGCCACCGCACCGATACCGAAATATACATGCGTTCTATTTAATAGATTGATCAAACTATCTATAAGCGGCGGGTCAAGCTCTATACTGTATTCTGGTAAGAGCCTTTTAGCGATAGCCCCTTTTCCAAAAAACAATTTGATTAGAGTTCTGGCGTAAATGAATACGAGTAGCCATAAACCAATCTCTCCTAACCCTTCACCTATTTCAGCTAAAAATGTTTCACGCTCTTCAACTGGCGGGTAAAGGCTAAGGGCGTATATATAATATCCAATTGATAAGGCTACAGTGCTTCCTGTAAAAACAAGAATCTTTTTTAAACCCGTAGATACCGATTTCATTGTTTCATATTCCTAACGCCTACATTTGTGGCCGAACGAAGTGAGGTCCGGCCCAGCCGTTTTTTGGCTGGGCGATGCAAGATGGCCTTGTTACACGTTTTGATAGTTTGATACCTCGATAAGGTTGCCGTCAGGATCTCTAAAATATACTGACTCAACTTTACCTTTTGCACCTGTACGGCTTACTGGCCCCTCGATCACTGTAACGTCACAATTGTTTAAATGCTCGATAGCACTACCTATCGGGGTGGTAATAATAAAACATAAATCAGCACTACCTGATTTAACATTATTCGCTTTAGGTTCGAATTCACTGCCCAGTTGATGGAGGTTTATTTTCTGATTGCCAAATGACAACGCAACTCGGGACTCACCGAATATAACTTTTTCCATGCCCAATACTGATTGGTAGAAACTTACACTCTCCTCAATATCTTTGACGGTTAAAACTAAGTGATCAATTCTATCTACTTGCACAATACACCCTGTATTTTTTACATGTAACGCCTTTAGGTGCGGCTCGAACCCGAAGGCGAGACCGGTTGAACGCTTGGTTAGCTTCTATTTTTGGAAGATAGTAAAAACTTTCGTAAATCTCTTTCTTGCCTCAATACGTGAAGGATATAGACTGAGTCGCTATCTACTTTGTAGAAAACACGACAAGGATTTACTACAACTTCTCTATATTTAGAGTCGAAATTTCTTCAGGTACTCTGCCTGAGTCAGG
>NZ_LWFZ01000058.1:0-37609 GCF_001635225.1 Oleiphilus sp. HI0086 | reverse complement strand
GCATAATTAGTTAATGGTCATATATTAGCTGTATAGATGAACAGTATTTGTGTTTTTGTTTCCTGTATTTGAGCAACATCAAAATACAAATAATGATTTATCAAAAGGGGCTTTATGCAAGAACAATCAATCAAAATGTTATTTGATAGTGGTGACGTTAAGTCTGCAACCATTGTCAGAAATGTGATGAGTGAAGGTTGGTGCCTTCAGTTTGGAAGAAAGTCTGGCGAGCCCATTATTTTAGATTCACAAAGAGTCAGTCCAAGAACGTTTAAAACATTAGATTCAGCGTTTTTAGTTGCGCAGAGAATTGGGTTTAGAGAAATAAAGGTCAATGCTGCATGAGACTCATTCAAGCCACAGAAGACTTTAAACTCAACGGCCAACCTTATGCTGAGTTTCCTTTGATTGTTGATAATGAAATGCAGTTAGTTTGGGAGGTTCATCAGTTCCTAGTTTATTACTGTATTACCCGAGGTCGAGTTTCAAGTGTGAAGAGCTGGCTCAGATACGGTCAGGATTTGTACGACTATTTTTCTTACCTTGAAGCAAATGATCTTGATTGGAGAGCAAGTCTAGCCACCTATGAACATTCTGTGATTGGCGCATATCGGGATTGGTCGATTGATCTTGGCCTGAGCCCCAATACGGTCAATGGCAGGTTACGCACTATCATCAAGTTCTATGAGTACGCAAGACGCAGAGAATGGATTGATTCTGTTCCCTACGACATTGAAACTATCATCATATCTAAGCCAAAAGGGTTTCTTGCTCACACAGATACAAGTGGTGGCATAACAAGTTCGCCAAACGTGATGCTGAAAGAAAAAAAGAGTCGCCTAAAGGTACTCTCCAAGCAAGAAATCAAAGCGCTGTTAAAGCGTGAGAGCTTCATGTCTCAACACCTTGTTTATCGCATGGCTCTGCAAACAGGTATGCGTAAAGAAGAGCTGCTAACGTTTCCTGAGAAATTTATCCAAGACCCTGCAATGAAGCGCGGTAGCTCGATTGTCGTCGTTGATCTAAATCCATTGGACATGAAAACCAAAGGCAGTAAGGCTCGGTCCATTCACATCCCTATCGCTTTGTATGAACGACTGTGGCAATACAAACTGCATGATCGGCACGGTCTTTTAGTCGAGAACGGAATTGATGAGCAAGCGCCGTTATTTCTAAATCGCTTTGGTCAGCCCTACTCAATTAAGGGCACGATCCTAAACAAAGAGCTTCAGAGCATAGTGGGTCGCAAAGGTATCACTTTGCATAGTTTGCGACATACCTATGCCACGATGAAGCTATACGGCTTACGAAACAATCCAAATTATCGGGGAAACCCTTTGTCTTATATTCGGGATCGTTTAGGGCACTCTAGCATCAATACGACTGAAGTGTACCTGCATTACCTAGAAGAGCTTGAAGGAGATGTGATGACCTCCTATGACGATGATGTCGATCAGATATGCTCCGGTTTGGAGGTGGCGTAATGGGAACTAAAAAACGTTTTAATGACGCAAAAATTAAAAGTCAGGACACGCCTTCAATCGCCACTAAAAAGCCCGTCCTGAAGCTTGGCGTTCCAGAAGATCAGCAGGTTTATTGGGGTAAAAATGCGAATTCCACTAATGGGTTTGATTTCTCCATCCTCTACGAATGCGGATTTGACGCTATTGTCAGCGCCTTGCAGCAAACCATTCAGATCATGATCGAGGAGCGAACGGTCGCGCACAGCACAATAAGTAATTACTGCTATGGCGGCATCAAATACCTTGCTGACTATCTTAAACTCTATCAGGCCGCCGAAGGCCGTGACCTTGTGTTAACGGATATCACCAGTGAGCTGATTCAAAACTATATCAGCCATGTAAAAACAGCGTATCCGAACGGCACTTCAGCCAAAGGTTTTTACACCCACACCAAGTCAGTGTTAGTCAAGATGCAGGGCATGGATTGGATCAATGGGGTGGATTTTCCTCAAAACCCCTTTCCAAATTCCAATCGAAAAGTGAAAGGACAGTTAGCCTTTTCCAGAGCAGAGCGACGACGACTTGCATACGCCTTGAGTGACGATGTGAATGCCATTTTAGAAAAGAAAGCGCCGTTAACCGGCTATGAATTAACGATTTTGATGTGTGCGATTGCGTTGCGGTCAGGGATGAATACGACGCCTTTGTTGGAAATGACGACCGATTCGATTCAAGAGCACCCCTTGAAGGAAAATCGAAAGCTGTTGGTGCTGTATAAGCGTCGAGGTAATGCCACCAAGGTTCAAGTTTTACGCCATCAAAAAAGAGTCGAAAATGTGCAAACGGTGCTAGCCGATGTTGCTGTGATGATCCAACACATTATTCAATGCAATGCATCAGTACGTCAGGAGATGAACTCGGACTTGGTGTTGGTTTATCGAGCGACTAGTAATGCAAACGCAGATCAAGGGACAGCGTTGAGCTCTACTTTACTTGCACAGAACATTTCCAAGTGGGTCGCGGATCGGCAATTGCTGGACGACAACGGCAAGCCGCTCAAGGTCAATGTTTCACGCTTTCGCAAGACCTTTGAGAATCGCATTTTTGAGCTGTCGGGTGGTGATCCTTTCGTCACCGCCGCCCTCGCGGGGCATTCGGTCAAAGTCTCTGATTCACACTATTTGGAAGCACCGAAAGAGGCAGAGAAAAACTTTAACTTCATGGGACGTAGTCGTGTCAAAGAGCTGACCGATAACGTTCGAGGCATTGAGCAGAATACCTCAGTGGCAAAGTGTGCGGACTCAGGCCAGAAAACCGACAGAGAAGGCAATAAAATCTATTGCACCGACTTTTTGGCCTGTGTGCGATGTCGCAACATGGTTGTCACGAAAGAGGATATATACCGCCTTTTCTCGTTTTATTGGCTCTTGGTGTACGAGCGAGAGCAAATTGGCGCGAAACGCTGGAAGAAGTACTTTGCGCATATCATTCGTATTATCGACAACGAGATTGCGACGCAGTTTGATCCTGAGTATGTGCAGACCGTTCGCGCTGAAGCCGAAGCCAATCCTCATCCCGCCTGGAAGCATCGCCAACAGCTTGAGGGGGTCGCATGAGTCAGACTTTGATGGCGAGCGCAGTGGCGCATGGCAATACGATTAAACTGCATGCGTTGAGCGAGTCAGAGCGACTGACATTGCCTATCTCTTCTTACCGTCTAACTGACGGGCGTCATCAAGTGATCAGCGAGTATAAGGATATGACTTGGCGATATGAAGATGCACGCTTTACAAGCAGCACAAAGGACAGCAAAAAAAGCTACGCTTTGGGTCGCTGCCCGAGCGCTTTTTTCCTGCGGTGAAATTTGCGATCAAGCACTACGATCTGCAAAACAATCCAGGCGGAGGCACATTGGTTGAGTTTTTCAAAGCGATAAGGCAATTTTTAAGGTATCTCGACTCGCTGAACATCAAGTGCATAAAGGATATAACCCCACTCGTTTGTGCGACCTACGTGCAACAAACGAAGGAAACGCTATCGGCGCGAAACAAACCACTGTCCCCGGGCACTTTGTTTGCTAGATTCCTTGGTGTTGAGACGCTACAAAGGCATCTGCGCGAGACTCAGTGGGCATTTCCGCATCCTTGGGAAGAAAGCTCTGCCTTGCACCTCGCGGGGATGACAGGTCAAACCAGCGTACCCAAGGCGAAAACGGAAATTATTCCAGAAGATCAGCTTAAGGTCTTGGTCCCCGCCTGTCAGGAGTTGATCGAGCAAGCGCATGAGTTAGTTGCGGTGAAACAATCGCTAGAGGCGAAGCGCGCTGAACTGCATGCAACGGGTGTTTCGGTATCGTTCGTAAACAAAAAACTTCAAACATCGGTTCTTACTCCCAATGGGTTTGCCAGCTTAAGCGAATTCAATCGCCGCTATAATGATATTCCAATCGCTGCTGCCATTATTATCCTAACGTTTAGTGGTATACGGAATCATGAACTCTGCGCGATAGAGTGGAATGACCGTAATCCTGATCGGGATGCTTATCGCATTGAGGACAATGAGGAGGATACGTCGTATTGGCTGAAATCGCACAGCAGTAAGACGCATGAGGGTTATACCGAATGGTTGGTACCTAAGATCGTCATAGATGCAATTGAAGCGCAGAAGGCGTATGTACGTACTTTACGAGAAAGGCTTTGGCAAGAACAGCAGAGCTTACTTGAAAACGATCCTGAGCATCCTAAAGCTCTTAAAATCGCGCACTTCAAGCACCATCTGTTTTTGACCACAAGCACGGCGAATAAGAATGCGATTAATGCGCTTACTAGTGATGCTTTTGATCGTAGGTTGAAATCGTTCTGCACTGCATTGGGCATTAACGGCATGGCTAGTCACCGCTTTCGGCGCACGTTTGCAGTTTACTGTGCACAGTCAGCGTATGGCGACTTGCGTTATTTGAAGCAGCACTTCAAGCATTGGTCGATGGACATGACATTGCTCTACGCGGGAAATGAAGCGCAAGAAGTGGAGCTTTACGACGAGATCGCCATTGAGATTAAAAATTATAAGGTGGCGCGTGTTGAAGAGTTTTTGGATGAGGGCACGATTATCACGGGGGGGCTCGCTAATAAACTAATCTCCTATCGCTCCAAGAGTGAAGCAGTTAAGACCTTCGAGAGTCGCGCTGAGATGGCAGAAAAAATCTCTGATAGCGTGCATCTTCGTTCAACGGGTCATTCGTGGTGCACATCAGATAACTCAGCCTGTGGCGGTCGATCCGTCATTGAGGGTACGCGATGTGTTGACTGTGCGGATTCCATTATTGAAAAAGAGCGGCACGGCGATTACTACAAACGAATTTATATCCAGCAGTTAGAATTGAAAGACGTAGAGGATATAGGCGAAGCGGGTAAGCAACGCCTTGAACGCGATATTGATCGCTGTGAGCGCGTTCTGAAAGAGTTTGGCATGTTTGAAGAAGTTAAGAGGGTGTCGTCATGACAATGAGTACCGAAAAGGCGTTGCAGCTTGCCCTGTCGCGAATGAAGCGTAATAGACCTAGAGTGGTTGATCCAAAACGAAAAATCAGTATTGCATCTGTCGCAGAGGAAGCCAAAGTGTCTGAGGCAACGATCCACAACAGATACCCCGGCATTGCTGACGAAATACGACAAGTCACTGGCAAAGCTTTGAAGGCTCAAAGAGACGAGAAAACTCAGGCGCTAAAACTAGAAAAGGGTAAGAGTCGTGAGTTGAGGTCGGAGGTTGAAGAGCTTGAATTGCAGATTAAAAAGCTAGTGTCGGTTAATGCGGCATTATCAACTGAGAACGCGAAGCTCAAGGCTGAGCTTGGGGCGAAAAACGTGGTAAGAATCGATGGTTTTAGGAGTAAATAGTTGTCACCAAAGAATGCAGTTTATGGTCTGAAACTGGTGAAGAGCAGACATTCTTGAGCGGCAGAAGTGTCCGCAAAGCTGTCGCTCGACAGGTTAGTTATGATTAGGATAAAACAGCCAAATTCAGCACCTGAAAGGGACTCTTATCTCAACACATCTTTCCTTCTAGCTTTAATACTTGGCTTAGACTGCATTTCTAATACAAAGCAAAAAGCCATGATTGATGATTGAGTTAATTGCGTATTTAATTACACTCCTCCCTTAAATAAATATAGTCAAAACTAATCATTAGGATCACAGATGATTCGAACTAAGAAAGTAGGTGGTAAGCTTGCGGTCAAAGGAATAGACACTGGCAGAGCACTATTTGGAGTTGTTGCAATACCTGTTTTTTTTGTCTTGTATTTACTCACATTTGTTTTAATAGAGCAAAATCAGCTAGTTGGCGATAATATAGAATTTTCCTTGATAGTTGTTCTACTACTTATGGTTGTAGCTTTTTTTCTATCACTTCATAGCTACAGAAGGTCAGCAGGACTAATATTCCTTTTCAATAAGAGCAATGGAATTGTTGAAGTTTTTAGACATAAAGGATTAGTCTCTAAGTATTCACTAGGAAGAAATGTGAAATTAAAGCTTCAACGCGCACAGGGCATAGTGAGGAGAATTGATGGAGGGAGTGAAAGGCTACTTACGTACCACGCTGTATTAATTGGTAGCAAGGGTGAAGTATGGATCGGTGCTTCGGCTTTCACACAGAGAGGGCTATTAAAAAAAGTTAGAGTCATCTGTGACTATTTCGACGCCGAACATGAAGTATCAAAAGACATACTAAATAGTTATGAATCTAGTATAAAATATCAGCAACTACGTAATAAATAATGAATCTGCGCCACATTGTTTATGGCAATCGGGCCAAACGTGAAACAAGCTCGTAGGTCTGCCTTTGGCACTTTGCTGACAAAGTTTAGGCAGGGTATTTGTAGGCTCTAGTCGAAACCGCTATTTCATTGCGTGCCGACTTTTACAGCTTATCTATAGCATGGTCTCAATTCAGCTTAAGTAAGCGCTACTCTACTCTGACCCCGGCTTTTTTCTGGCACGAAAATATTCCGGTTCTTCACTTGAATCAATCAATTCTCGCCGGACCAAATCCAGAGCTAAGGCTGAAACTAGTTCCTGAAAAAACACCCTGCTACCCGGAAAGTAGAATTCACGTGCTTTGATATTGTTCTTTGCACCCCAAGCGACCCAAACAGTACCAACTGGCTTTTCTTCGGTACCGCCATTTGGACCAGCGATGCCTGATACCGACACTCCTATGTCTGCACCACTTAATTCGAGCACACCCGCCAGCATCTCTCTGACAACAGGCTCGCTCACAGCACCATACTTATCCAAAGAGTCTTGCGACACGCCAAGTACTCGATGTTTAATCTCATTGGAATAAGAGACAACACCCGCTTCAAACACTGCCGATGCGCCGCTAATCTCTGTCACTAAAGAAGCTATCTTGCCGCCCGTACAAGACTCGGCAAAGGTAAGCGTTTTACTTTCGGCATTAAGCTTATCTACGACAACGTGAGCAATAGAGCGTTGATCCTTAGTGACAATATGATCACCAAGCAATGCTTCTATCTTCTTGCCCCATTCACCTAAAGTAGCATGATGTTCTAGCCTATCAACCTTCAGTTTCAGTTCTATTAGAGGTAGAGAGGCTCGAAAGCCTATCTCAATGCAAGCAGGCAAATCCGGAAAGGTCTGAGCCAGCACCTGCTGAAGTTTTGATTCACCATAACCAAAAACGCGGTAGCGAAGGCGCTTCACCTCAATATCACTCGGTAAAGTAACCTTTAGACTCGGTAAGATCTCCTCACGCAGCATCAGCTCAAGTTCTTTCGGTACACCCGGAGTACAATAAATCTGACAATCATTATGAGGCGCCCAAAAACCCACTGCAGAACCGATACTATTTGCCAGCAAAGCAATCCCTTCGGGCAGCATCGCCTGCTTTTTGTTGGCATCACTTAAATGGTAGTTGCGTTGCTGACACCAAGAGCTCAGGTGTGCCAGAGCTTGCTCGTGCTGCTTGATTGGCTTGCCTAGAACTTTAGCCAGAGCTTCTGCCGTCATGTCATCTGTTGTCGGCCCTAAGCCACCGTTAACAATCAGAACATCAAAGTGCTGACTTAAGCGCTCTATTTCTGAAACCAATAGGTCTAGTTCATCAGGAACGGTCGCCTTGTAAGCCACCTGAATACCTTGATCAAGACAGTATTCAGCGATCATCGCCGAATTACTATCAACAATATCACCGGTCATCAACTCGGAACCTGTCAGCAGCAATGCAATCTTCATAGTTTAAGCCTTCAGCTCTTCTGCCAAGCTTACTGATCGATCTGCTGCGGCCTGCATTGCCTCATCGACAATTTCAAGCAAGCCCTTCTCTTCGAAAGTATGAATCGCTCGCTCTGTTGTTCCGCCGGGAGACATCACATTGCGCTTTAGCTGGGCTGGTGCCACATCACCACTAAGCACCATTTCAGCGGCACCCGCTACGGTTTGTGCTGCCAGCTTTCGAGCCGTATCTGCAGAGAGCCCTTGTTTTATCGCGGCTGCTTCCATCGCTTCGATCATCAAAAAGATATACGCTGGCCCTGAACCTGACAAGGCCGTCACTGAGTGAATCAAGCTTTCCTGATCTACCCATTCAACCAAGCCAATTGCCTGAAACAATTCATCTGACAAGTTCTTTTGTTCATCGCTTACATTCGCATTCGCGATCAAGCCGCTCGCACCCTTGAGTACCTGGGCTGGGGTATTCGGCATGCATCTCACCAATGCCTGCTCAGAGCCCAACCACTGTGCCAGCAGGTCCAAACCAATGCCTGCCGCAATAGAGATGATTAGAGGACGATGACTAAGGCTGCCTTTCAATGACTCACATACCGACTGCAGTACCTGAGGCTTTACACTGAGCACGACAATATCTGCCGTGCTAACAGCGCGAGCATTGTCTTCATCTACCTCGACCTGCCATGTGTTCTGCATCGCTTCCCGATGTTCAAGGTTTGGTGCAGTTGCTACAATATTGCTTGCGTTTAAACCTTTCTTTACTAGGCCACCAACGATGGCGTGTGCCATGTTACCTGCGCCAATAAAGCAGATCTTTTGTTCATTCAAGTTCATTGTTAGTTCACTTCCTGTTCAAAAATTCAAAAACTGTTTCCAAGCTCTAGCGTTCGCCAAACAAAGCGGTTCCAACTCTGACCATTGTTGAGCCACAGGCAATTGCCTGCTCCATATCACCAGACATTCCCATCGAGAGAGTATCGACACTCGAATAGCTTTCTTGCAGATCATTAAATGCCGACTTCATCTTCGTAAACGCGGTGCTCAAACTCTCTTCACTTTGATTTGCTTGAGGTATGCACATTAAGCCGCGTAGCTTCAAACGAGGCATATCTTCTAGTGCTCGACAAAGCTCAGGCAAATCACTCAACAATATGCCCGATTTAGTCTCTTCTTCATCAATATTCACCTGAATACAAATATTCAGTGGCGATAAAGTGTCCGGGCGCTGATCATTTAAACGCTGTGCTATTTTTATGCGATCAACACTATGCACCCAAGTAAAGCTTTCAGCAATCGGCCGCGTTTTATTCGACTGAATCGGGCCAATAAAGTGCCAGACGATATCTTCGGCATTGCCTTCTTTCGTCAATAAAGCCTTGACCGCTATCTGCTTTTCAAGCGCTTCATTAAGATAGTTCTCGCCAAATATTTTCTGCCCTTGCTTAAATAACTCAAAGACTGCTTCAGCAGGCTTCTTTTTCGACACCGCCAGGAGCTGCACGGAGTTTTCTGCTAGGCCGGCATCAATTGTGGCTTTTTGTATCCTTTTTCTTACGTTCTGGAGCTTGTCTGCTATGCTGAAGTTCATAATATAAGTTTGCGTGGCGTGTCTTAAAGTCGACATGCATTTGAGCAAAAACAACCTGTATTAACAAGCTTTATCCTTCTGGATCAGCTTTCTCATTTAAAAATCTAAGATACAAAGTTATAGGCTTTAGAGGACGACCATGGATATTACTGAACTGCTGGCATTCTCCGCCAAACAAGGCGCTTCCGATTTACATTTATCTGCCGGACTACCGCCAATGATCCGTGTTGACGGTGATGTTCGCCGTATCAACCTGCCAGCGATGGAGCACAAAGAAGTTCATTCACTGATTTATGACATAATGAATGACAAGCAACGAAAAGACTTTGAAGAATTCTTGGAGACTGACTTCTCGTTCGAAGTACCCGGTGTTGCTCGCTTCCGTGTAAACGCCTTTAACCAGAACCGTGGTGCTGGCGCAGTATTCCGTACTATTCCTTCGAAAGTACTCACCATGGAAGACCTGGGAATGAGCCAGGTTTTCAAAGATATTGCTGAAGTCCCACGCGGCTTGGTTCTGGTAACAGGGCCAACCGGTTCTGGTAAGTCAACCACATTGGCCGCCATGATCGACTATATCAATGACAACCGCTACGACCACATTCTAACGATTGAAGACCCGATCGAATTTGTTCATGAAAGTAAAAAGTGCTTAATGAACCAACGTGAAGTTCATCGGGACACCTTGGGCTTTAACGAAGCGCTACGTTCAGCGCTTCGTGAAGACCCCGATATTATTCTGGTTGGTGAGCTTCGTGACCTTGAAACCATCCGTTTGGCACTGACCGCAGCAGAAACGGGTCACTTGGTATTTGGCACCTTGCACACCACCTCAGCAGCTAAAACGATTGACCGTGTCGTCGACGTATTCCCTGCAGAAGAAAAAGCGATGGTTCGATCAATGCTTTCCGAGTCTTTACAGGCTGTTATTTCTCAGACCTTGTTGAAAAAGACCAATGGTGGCCGAGTTGCTGCACATGAAATTATGATCGGCTCCCCTGCAATTCGTAACCTGATTCGTGAGGATAAGGTCGCCCAGATGTACAGTGCTATCCAGACGGGCGCATCAATCGGTATGCAAACACTCGACCAGTGCTTGCAGAACCTACTAAGCAAGGGCTTTATCACTCGTGATACAGCAAGAGAAAAAGCCAAGATCCCTGAGAATTTCTAACTTAGGCCGCGTTATGAACAAAGATAAAATGATTCAGGATATGTAACATGGATTTTGAAAAACTCTTAAAAGTCATGGTCGAAAAAGGTGGCTCTGACTTATTTATTACTGTTGGTGTCGCACCGAGCATCAAAATCCACGGCAAGCTCGTCCCTGTTACCAAGCACGCACTCACGCCCGAACAATGTCGTGAGATTGTATTTGATGTCATGTCAGAGAAACAACGTGACGAGTTCACTGAGAAAAGCGAATGTAACTTTGCTATCAGTGCCCGTGGCATTGGCCGCTTTCGTGTAAGTGCCTTCATGCAAAGAAATTTGTGCGGTATGGTGCTGCGTCGAATCGAAACTAATATTCCACGCATTGAAGATTTGGGTCTACCTACAACCATCAATCAGTTAGCAATGACAAAACGTGGCCTGATTATTTTTGTCGGTGCAACGGGCACGGGTAAGTCAACTTCTCTCGCAGCAATGATCGGGCACCGAAATAGAAATAGTAAAGGTCATATTATTTCTATCGAAGACCCTATTGAATATATCCATCAACACCAGAACTGTATTGTCACCCAGCGTGAAGTCGGTATTGACACAGAAACCTTTGAAATTGC
This sequence comes from Oleiphilus sp. HI0086, assembly GCF_001635225.1. Lineage (NCBI taxonomy): Bacteria > Pseudomonadati > Pseudomonadota > Gammaproteobacteria > Oceanospirillales > Oleiphilaceae > Oleiphilus > Oleiphilus sp. HI0086. The sequence continues at coordinate 26,523 of NZ_LWFZ01000058.1, read as the reverse complement.
CCTTAAGAACACCTTGAGGCAGGCACCAGACGTTATCATGATTGGTGAGATTCGTAGTAAGGAGACGATGGATTACGCGGTCACCTTTGCCGAGACTGGACACCTATGCTTGGCAACACTACACGCTAATAACGCTAACCAAGCACTCGACCGGATCATTAACTTTTTCCCGCCTGAACAGCAAAACCAGATATGGATGGATTTATCCCTAAACCTAAAGGCAATTGTTGCCCAGCAATTGATTCCAACGCCCGATGGTAAAGGCCGCCGAGCCTGTATCGAAGTGCTACTCAACACGCCTTTATGTGCAGACCTCATCCGCAAAAAAGAAATTCATAAGTTGAAGGAAATAATGACCAAATCGCGAGATATTGGTATGCAGACCTTTGATCAGGCCCTGTACGACCTGTATTCAGCTGGAGATGTTACTTATGAAGATGCGCTCGCCTATGCAGATTCAGCGAACGATTTACGTTTGATGATAAAACTGGGAGCAGACGCCTCATCGCCTAACCAACTATCAGCAACAACTGATCGTCTTAGTATTCAGGATGATGGAGACATTGGTGGTTTCTAAGCCCCAAGATTATAGATTGACTTACCTTTAAGAGAAGCAATGTTATTCATTGCTTTCTCAACAACGCCTCCATGTCACTAACATTCAATGGCCTTGAGACAAGGTAGCCCTGAATATAATCACACCCATGCTGCGATAATAGTGACAACTGGGCCTGATTCTCGACACCTTCTGCAACCACACGAAGGTTCAAGCTCTGACCCAACACGATAATAGCCTTGACTATCGCGAGTTGTGCTTTGGAGTTTTCAAGCCCCTCAACAAATGAACGGTCAATTTTTAGCGTATCAGCCGGCAATTCTTTTAGGTAACTTAATGATGAATACCCGGTACCAAAGTCATCTATAGAAATTTTAAGCCCTAGTTCTTTTAATTCATGCAAGCAACTCAAACCGGCGCGAAAGTCTTCAATTATGACGCTTTCTGTTAGCTCTAATTCCAAACATGCTGGCGAGATACCGCTCGACTCCAACACACTCTTAATCATACCTTTCAAGTTTTGATCACGAATCTGCCTAGGTGACAAATTTACGGCAACACAAATAGTACCTAAGCCCTGTTCCTGCCATGTTTTAACCTGGCGACAAGCAGTTTCAAGCACATAGGCTCCTAGCTCAGAAATCAAACCACTTTCTTCAGCAATATTGACAAATTCAGCAGGCGAAATGAGCCCTTTTTGGGGGTGATTCCAACGCACCAAAGCCTCACAAGAATTAATCCTTCTCGACCTGACATCCAGCTTCGGTTGGTAATAGACTTCCAACTCACTTCTTTGCAACGCTTTACGCAATGCATTTTCCATTTCCAGACGTTCTCTAGAGAACTGCTTAAGACTATCATCAAACAATTGGATCTGATCGCCTCCCTGGAATTTAGCTTTCTGCACCGCCAAGGCCGCATATTGCATCAATGTTTCGATATCCTGAGTATGTTCAGGAACATGTGCGACACCCATACTGCAAGATAAAGCGATTTCCTCACTCGATATATCATAATTATGATGGGTCACAGTTTTAAAAAGTCGCTCTGCAAACTTCATTACGTCAAAGGTCGGACTACAGGACACGACGCAAGCAAACTCGTTGCCTCCAACACGGGCTAGAATATCAACCTTCTGTACATTCGCAGACAAGCGTCGAGCAATTTCCCTGAGCAACTCATCAGCCGCATCATGACCAAAGCTATCATTAAACTGCTTGAATCGGTCAATATCCAAGGTCACTAAGGCGAAAGGTAAGCCTTCATCTTTGTAGCGAACCACAGCGCGGTGTAACTGATCTTTGAACTGGTTGCGATTCGCTAACTTAGTGAGGTCATCATAATTAAGTAAGTAATTGAGTTTCTTATCAGCAGCTTGTCGAACAGACAGGTCAGAGAGCATTGCGGCATAGTATTGTATATGTCCGTTGCGATCCCTGATGGCATTGATCTGAGTCCACTGGGGAAAGTAATCACCATGGTATCGCTTCTCTAATAATTCACCCTGCCATAGGTCTTTGGCTTGTACCTCTTCAAATATCTGGGCATAGGCTTCCTGACGCTTAGGCGTATCACTCAAACAATCAATCTTCTGCCCAACAAGCTGTTCCGCACTCTGCCCGATTATTTTCTCATAAGCAGGATTAACCGACAGGAAGCGATAGTTAGCATCCAGAACAAAAACACCTTCTGAAGTATGATCAACGACCGACTTAGCCAAGCGAACTTGTTCATCACGAGCGCGCTCGGACTGAATATTACGCCGGGTCCCCAAAATTCGCAGAGCCCGCCCTTTTGCATCCCGATCAACAACCTTGCCGCTCTCTTCTATCCATAGCCAATCGTCACCACTCTGGGCTCGATATTGAAGTTGGTACTCTCCCTTACCGCCTTCCAAACAAGCGTTAACGGCCGCCCGAACATCAACATAGTCTGCCGGGTGAATAATCGTTTTCAGGTTATGTATATGCTCTTCAGTAGTCAGTTCTTTATCGCCGAAGAGTTCATGGAAGTCTGACTGGTAAAACTGGGCTTGATCAAGATCCCAGTCGATCAAGCCCAAACGCGCTGCGTCCATAGCCTGCGTTAAGCGCGTCTGGCTTTTTACCAAGGCGTCACTGATCTTTTGTCGCAGGGCAATTTGTTCACTGAGTTGCTTGTTACTGTCTTCAAGCTCTTTGGTTCGATCTCGAATCGCAAGTTCGAGGTCGGTACTCTTTTGCACTAGCTGAGCTTCTAACGCTTGCCGTAACTTGCGTTCATCGACCAGCGCTTGATAGATTTGCTGACTTTGTTCCGCGTTCCGCCTGGCCTCTGAAGCTGCTTCAGATCGAGTTCGATGCTTACTTAAAAGCGCTTTTAGTTGGCCAAAATTGATCATGAGTGAAGTATAACCTGAAACACAAACATTTAGAGAAAAGCTTAACAACAAATAATGACAATTCAATTTTAGTGGCTACTCTCAACGATCAATAGACCTAAGATAATCCGTCCACTATACTGCCGCCTTTAAAATTTAATGCATAAAAAGGGATTAATAATGAATCGTTTAAGAAAGATATTAGGGATGTGGGTTATTTTGCTATGTTCTATTAGCAGCAATATCGCCTTAGCCGAAAATTACTCACCAACTTCTACGAAAACCTTCCAAGGCTTTACTGCTGGAGGCTTTACTTTTGGGGGAGATGACTTACTCAAGGTAGAATACACCAATGGTGACTCTGAAGAGCTCACTGCAGGCGGTTTATTGGATCTAAAACTGGGTCTTATCTATAACATCAATGATACATACTCTATACAAAGTAGCATTGGTTATCACTTTGATGCCTTATTAGCCGAAAACGGTGATGGTGACTTCACGCGCATTCCAGTCGAACTATTAGGCTTCTATAATTATGATAAGCACCGTTTTGGTGGAGGATTGACTTTACATACCAGCCCAGAATTTGAAGCAGAATCAGATGATATTGGGCTTGACGAGAATGCTGAATTCGAAGATGCCAGCGGCTTAGTTATAGAGTACGGATATAAGACTTCTGATAGTGCAGTCATTGCTTTAAGGTACGTCGATATAAACTACGAAGTAACAAAGTACAATGGTAGCTCAGTAGACTCAGGCCCTGATTCTGACGGTAGCCACATTGGTTTATATATCTACTTTCTTTTCTAGCAGTCAAAGTTTCCGTGAGTTCAGCGGATATCAAAGGGCCTTTGAGGCCCTTTTTTTCGTCCTACATTTAGCAAGCCAACACATCTTGATCTCTTACATAGCTGCTGTAAGATGAGCAGCAATATTTTCATATAATCATTAGTTCTCGGTAAAAATACCCCCATGGACGTATCCCATATTCTTGACGGTTTGAATGACGCACAACGCAGTGCTGTTGCTGCACCTATGCAAAACTTATTGGTTCTTGCTGGAGCCGGAAGTGGCAAAACCCGAGTATTGGTACACCGAATTGCCTGGTTGATGGAAATTGAACGCTTAAGCCCTTCTTCAATTATGGCAGTGACCTTCACTAACAAAGCTGCCAAGGAAATGAGGGGCCGTATCGAGCAATTGTTGGACCTGCCTGCACGAAACCTTTGGTTTGGTACTTTCCATGGCATTGCTCACCGTTTTCTGCGCGCACATTCCAAAGAAGCAAATCTTCCGGATAACTTCCAGATCCTCGACTCCGACGACCAGCTTCGGATCGTAAAGCGAATCATGCGTGAAATGAACATCGATGAGTCGCGATGGCCGCCTAAGCAAGTTCAGTCTTTTATCAACAGTAAAAAAGATGAAGGCGTTCGCGCCGCTTATTTACCGCCGACTCATTCCCAGTTCGATCAAGTAATGGCAACGCTCTACCAACGTTATGAAGAGCAATGCCAACAGTCCGGCATGGTCGACTTCGGTGAGCTCTTACTTCGCTCTCATGAAATATGGCTGAACAACCCAGCCCTGCTTGCTCATTATCAAGATCGCTTTCGCTATATTCTGGTCGACGAATTTCAAGATACTAACACCATTCAATATGCCTGGCTTCGCGTACTCGCAGGCAACCGAATCCCCATTATGGTAGTGGGCGATGATGACCAATCTATATACGGCTGGCGTGGCGCGAAGATAGAGAACATTCAACAGTTCCAAAACGACTTTGCCCAGCCTTTAGTTATTAAGCTGGAACAAAACTATCGATCGACCTGCACTATCCTGAACGCGGCCAATGCTTTGATCTCAAACAATAGCGGACGTTTAGGAAAAGAGCTATGGACTGATGGCAGTGAAGGTGAACCGATAGACCTTTATGCCGCGTTCAACGAACAAGACGAAGGCAACTATATTGCTGACCGCATCAATGCTTGGGTGAACCAAGGCCAGCTACGTTCACAATGCGCTATTCTCTACCGCTCCAATGCACAGTCGCGTGTCATTGAAGAATTTTTAATTCGCCAGGCTGTCCCTTATCGAATTTATGGCGGCCTACGCTTCTACGATCGTCAAGAGATTCGTAATGCCCTCGCCTACTTACGTTTGGTTTATTATCGACACGATGATGCCGCCTTCGAACGAGTGGTAAACGTACCAACTCGTGGTGTTGGCAATAAGACCCTTAGCGATATTCGTGAACACGCTCGAGATCAGGGAGTGTCTCTCTGGCAGGCCTGCGTCGAACGTTTGCAGCTAGGCCTGATTAAAGGCAAGGCCAATGGCTCTCTGAATGCCTTTATCGATATGATAGATGAACTTAGTGCAGAACAAGACGAGCTAAACTTATTCCAACTCACCGAAAGAGCTATCGGGCAATCGCAGCTTAAAGAGTTTCATGCGAAAGAAAAGGGTGAAAAAGGCCAGGCCCGCATTGAAAACCTCAATGAGCTTTTATCGGCAACCAAAGATTTCGAAGCTGAAGATGACGAGCTAAGCCCATTAGCTAGCTTTATTGCCCAGGCAGCCTTGGATGCAGGCGAGCAACAAGCCGAAGAACATCAGGACTGCGTGCAACTAATGACGCTTCACTCTGCAAAAGGCCTGGAGTTCCCTTTCGTGATTCTGGCAGGTATGGAAGAAGGTCTATTCCCGCACCAGATGTCGATGGAAGAGCCTGGAAGGCTAGAAGAAGAACGCCGACTCTGTTATGTCGGAGTCACTCGCGCAATGGAGAAGTTAGTGCTCACCTATGCCGAGTCACGACGCCTGTATGGCCAAGAGAAGTTCAACCCCATGTCTCGTTTTGTACGAGAGATACCACCAGGGCTAATACAAGAAGTTCGCATAAAGAATAGCGTTTCTACACCGGTCTCCTTCAGCCAATCTTCAAGCAGCGATATGCAAGTTGGCGATTCGCAATTCCAACTAGGTCAAGTTGTTCGGCATGGCAAGTTTGGTGAAGGCACTGTACTCAATTATGAAGGCCAAGGTGCCCATGCACGTATTCAAGTTAACTTCCCAGAAGCTGGCAGTAAGTGGCTAGTTCTATCTTATGCAAAGCTTGAAGCCGTCTAGCCTTTTTAGGTGGTGACTGGAACTTGTGCATAGTAAGCAAAACGCTATTTATCAGCTACTATTAAAAGGTTTCCAGTATTATTTAATAGGACCTTTGATCACATGGCGTCGCCAGAAGAGTTACAACTAGAACAAAAATCTCGTGCACTTCAACTAAAAGAAGATGCACTAAACCGTCAAGCGACCCAGCAGCAGAAAACTGAAGAACGCATTAAAGCGCACCAAGATAGCGTTGCCAAAAAAGAGCGCGCTAACCAGTTAAAAACTCAAGACCTAATAAAACGCGAACGTAAACTTAAAGAAGACAATACACTTCTCCAACATGAGAGAGAAGCATTTAACACGGCACAGCAGGCAGCTGAGTCTCGCCGCCAACCCGCGATGATTATTCTGCCGATTATGCTTATCGCTTGTATTATTGGCGGCTATTTTGCCTACGAGCAACTTGCCAAGAAGCAGCTTCACTACAACCAAATAGCCTCCGCCTCAAAGAATATTGATAAACTCGCAAATATTCTCAGTTTGACTCAGGATGAGGTGCTTACCCAAACCACTACCTTAGCCAGTAAAAAAACTGAACTGGATAAAACCAAAGGTATGCTGTTGGAGCTAAAACAAAGCACCGACCAACTTCGAAGAGAAATACAGCTACTTAAAGGCGACCAGGAAACTAGCGCCTCGGAGAAAGCATCCCTAGTGGAGTCAGCTGATAACCTTGCACAACAACTCAGTGAACTCAAAAACCAGTTAGAAGATAAATACTTAACCATCGATATTATCGAGGCACTGGTTGATTATCAGGAAGATCACCTTGAAAACGTAAAAGGCGAACTCGCAACAAAACAAGAACTCTTAGCCAAGCATGAAGATTCGCTGAGTGAACAACAAACTCAAAGAATGAAGCTCGAGCAAGCACTGAATGAAAAAGACAGCCAACTCAAAGAAAAGAGCCAGAGCTTACAAACGGCCCAAGAGGAACTTGATCAGGCTCAGCGTCAGTTAACTGAAGCCCAACAAAAATTGAATGCTTTTACCGAAGCCATTAAAGCACCTGAAGCACCTCAAAAATAAAGATTCTATCTCTAAAAAAGGGTCTGCCTTATCTGTAGGCAGACCCTTCCACGGCTCGCTGGCGGGTTAGCACCCTCGGCCTACGGCGCTAGCCTTTCGATCGACCAACTATCATCATGCAAACGCGTATATTGGAAACGATCATGAAGTCGATTTTCACGTCCTTGCCAAAATTCGATTCGAGCCGGCACTATGCGATAGCCGCCCCATGACGAAGGTAAAGGAATCGAACCGGATTTGAATTTCTCTGCCGCTTCACGATACTTTTGTTCTAGAAAAGAACGAGACTCGATCACTTCGCTCTGATCACTACACCAAGCACCAATCTGACTGCCACGCGGCCTGGTTGCAAAATATTTCAAGGAAGCGGCACTGGATATCTTTTCACAACGTCCTTCCACCTTCACCTGACGGTTCAGTGGTAACCAGGGGAACAACATCGCTACTTGAGGGTAGGCTTTAATCTGCTGAGACTTTCGGCTGTTGTAGTTAGTGAAGAAAACAAAGCCGTTTTCATCAAATAACTTCAGTAATACCGTTCGAATGGAGGGGCCTACTTCAAGATCTGTTGTCGCCAGACTGAAGGCATTTGCATCTTGTATGTCTGCATCATTTGCCTGTTGAAACCAGTGTTCAAACTGCTTGAACGGGTCATCAAGTAATTCATCACGGTCCAGGCCCTGGCTCATATATTCGCGACGATAGTCACCGATATCCATACTCTCTTCCTAGCTTGTTGAATCAGATTTAGCTCCAATATTGAGGCTAATATCTTGATAATACAAGCTAAGTAAAAGCGAGAGAAGAGAAATCTTGTGTCTATGCCAAATTCGCGAAAAAGCGCTTTTGGATCCAAGCATCAAGTGACGCTTTACCAGGCCCATACATCACCAAAACCAAGAGCATCGCGCCCCAGAAATAGTGGTCATTAACACCACCTGGGCTAATATCCGGGTAAGAGATAACGGCAACGATATTTAAGACAAATAGGCGGCGACATCAAAGGGAATCAAAGGCACATCGTATTCATATTCAAACAGCATCAATGTGCTATCCATACTCTTTACCTTCGATAAGCCAGCTAGAAAAAATACTTTCGCCAAGTACAAACGAAAGACAATAATCATAATAATCTGGCTTTTATCCACCCAGCGAGTGGCATTTAAATACAGCGACGCAACAGTAGAGACTTGACTCATATTTAATCCTAATGTGGTAATTTGGAACGATTTATTCGGCTAATGTGAAGCCGACAAACCAAACTCGTTGAACAGCCAAAGCAAGTGTTTGGTTAATTTCTTCTAGTGGATACTTGGACTGCAGTTCTTGCAGAATAGTTCCCAAGTTTTTCTTTTTATTTATCGAAGAGAGTAGTTCGAATTCCAAGTCGGATAGCTGATCGACACGTAGCTGGTAATGCGCCGCTCGCCATACCAACAAGTGCCGCGAACCGGAATCTAAATTCAAGGGTTGATCTTCATTCCCTTCTGCTTTGTCTCGATCTTCCAGGCACTTATCACGGATCTCTTTAATCGGATAGTTGCAGGAAAGTAAGTGGGCACTGGCTGGAAGCAAAAAAGTTATCTTGTCATATCGATCTTCATCAATTTCAGATAAGCGAATAGCGTCAAGGGGCTGCTCATCTTTGGCGTGAAAAGCCAAATGCCAATACCACTCAAGCTGTGCCAAATCTTTAGCGTAAGGGAGCGATTTAAGTGCCTCAAAGTCTCCAACATATTCTGGAAACTCGGCACCATAGTGGTCCAGACTCGCTGACGCGGAAGGGTGTGCTTTAACATAACGCAGTGCTAATGCCTGAAAAAACTGCTCACCAACACATTGCAAAAAGGCAGGATAAATATCTGCTAATGCAGAACATAAGTTGCCGTAAACACTGCCGCGATAAATCGCTAAACACTGCTCAGGATCAAGCTTCTCACCCGCTTGAATAAATGCCCCTGGCTTGATATCCGTCTCTAGATTATAGATGCCTGAAATAAAGGCTTGATGAATGTTCGCAAGCTTCATTACCTGGATACCTGCTCTGCAGAAGCAAGACTGGAATACTTTGAGCACTGAGCCATCATGCGGGCTGCGTTGCTCTGCTCTTCCTGCAGAACGGAAAAATCCGGAATATCAGTATCCCATTCAATCAAAGTAGGAATAGGGCCAAATCGCTCCAACGCTGTTTGGTAAAGTTGCCAAACCGGTCCGTGCACTCTTGCGCCATGCGTATCGAGCAAGTGCGTGCCCTGATCTTCGAAGCCCGCCAAGTGCATTTCTTTTATGCGTTTTACAGGCAAAGCCCGAATGTATTCTTGCGGATCAAATTTGTGGTTCATTGCGCTGACATAGATATTATTCACATCACATAAAATATCGCAGTCAGCCTGCTCGGCGACCTCGGACAAAAACTGCACTTCTGCCATCGCATCAACTGTAAAACTTAAATAGCTCGAAACATTTTCGACCAATATACGACGTCCCAGATAATTCTGAACTTGGTCAATTCGTGAGACGATATGCTTAATTGCCTCCATGGTATAAGGCATGGGAAATAGTTCATTACCATGTACGCCATCAAAAGAAGCCCAACACAAGTGATCAGACACCAGCGTTGGTTGAAAGCGTTCTATAAGTGACTTTAAGCGTTTGAGGTAGGATTGATCTAAGGGATCAGTTGAGCCTAAAGACATGCCGACACCATGAAAGGTAACCGGGTATAAATCCCGAACCTGCTCCAGGTAATCAAGAGGCTGACCACCGTCGCTCATATAATTGTCGCTTAGTGCTTCAAACCAGGGGATATCAGGGCGTGAATTCAGAATCGTTTGATAGTGTGCAGAACGTAAACCTATACCTGCACCCTGAAGCGCTTGTGGCTCAGGAGAAGCAGGATGATCGGTTGGCATTCCCTGCGATAAGATATGATTCATCAGTTAATGCCACCGATAGAAGTGCTAAGTAACTTACTTCACTTTACCATTTACAATTTTTGAACAAGTGCCTTCTGGAACATATACCCATTCCTCAGGGTCACCGTCTTTAGCAGCTTGGCCAGCACAACTATGCTTTGAGGTACCACAGTCATTCATACCGGCTTTAGCAATACCCTGACATTTTTCAAAACCAGGCTTGCCTGCTAGTGCGTCAGTTGACGCAGCCATAACACCCATTGCGACCATGCTTGCGATTGCTGATTTGCTTAAGATTTTTGCGTTATTCATTGTTTTAACCCTGTGTAATTCATCTAAAAAGTAACGGTTAACTAAAGTAGTTGCTCATTATTAATTCCCGAATTTTGTGATCGGGATATTGTTAAAGACCCAGGCCAATCTAAAAAGTTCAGAAATTAGCAAATTTATTTTAGTTGAAGTGGAATTTTGTTCTAGTTATTAGACATTAAATGGAGGTAATTTATCTTTTATATCAGACAATTACTTTGAAGCCATTCGCTCAATTCCACCTATAAATAAATTCCCTAGAAACTCAGCCTTCTCTTTAGCTGAGTACTCATCATCACTGACAGAAAAAATGTCAATGCTCGAAGCGATCATTGCAGACGTCATCATCGATACAGGGAACTTAGGCGCCATTCCCACCTCAACAGCAAGCTGCATATCACGAGACAAGTCGTCAATAATCTCGGTAAGCTCTTCTTTTTCTGATAGCACCTGCTTAAACACTGGGGCATTTTTTGAAATCATCAGCTGCATTTTGGGGTACTGAGAGATCAGTTTACTGTAAGCGAGAAAAGCACCTTTGATAAAGCCTTCCAAAGTTGTTGCACTTTGACGCGCCTGGCTCAAAGTCGTGCGCACTTTCATTAAAAAGCCAGTGAGCAGCTCAGAAAAGATCGTGTCTTTATCACCGCAGTGATTATAAAAAGTACCTACAGACAGGCCACTTTCGCTGACAATATCATTGATAGTTGCTCGCTCATAACCAACCGTCGAAAACACTTCAAGCCCAGCCTCTAGAATGGCCTTGCGGTTATTTATTTTTTTTTGTTCTCTCCGCCCCAGTTTCAGGCTCATAATATTGTCTCTTCATTCATATTGCTTATTAAGGAGCATACACCCCTATTTTTTCGTAGCCCATGCCTTTTAAGTGACTGGCATGCAGCTGACTCATCGTACCTTTTTCACAGTAAAGCAGATACTGCTGATCAGCTTCAAGTTGATCCAATTTGGACATCAGTTCATAAAACGCAATGTTCTTGATTTCATTATTCGTCAAAACAAGCGGACTTTTTTCAACTTCGTCCGGGTGGCGGATATCGATAATCACATCATCAACCTCAGGCACATTCACCAAATCAACTTCAGCGATGGTTTGGATTCTTGACATCACTTCATCGATTTTAGTGCTCACCCGCTGTTCTACTGCGCGCTCGAGTACTTCAAAGTCAAAGTTATCTTCTTCTTCCAGAATTCGTTCCATCTTGGCACGAGTTGTTGGGCGATCGGAGATCACACCACAATATTCCGGCATATTCTTGGCAAATTCTTCTGTACCGATTTTTGCTGACAAAGAGATAATATCTTGTTTATCCATGGTAATAAGCGGGCGTAATACCAAGGTATCGGTGACTTTATTAATCACACTCATGTTTGCCAAGGTCTGACTGGATACCTGCGCAACGCTATCCCCCATAACCAGGGCCTCGATGCCCATCTGATCCGCAACCTTTTCTGCTGCCCGCAACATCATACGTTTGAGGATAACGCCCATTTGCGAGTGATGTACATTCTTTAGTATCTCAGCAACCACCTCTTCAAAAGGCACAGCAACAAATTTCACGCGATGTGAAACGCCGTATTTCTCCCATAAATATAAAGCGACCTGTTTAACACCAATCTCATGCGCGGCTCCGCCCAGATTGAAAAAGCAGAAATGCGTCTTCAAGCCTCTTTTCATGGTTAAGTAGCTGGCAACTGTCGAATCAAAACCACCAGACATGAGTGACAACACGTCGTCCTGTGCACCTATCGGATAACCGCCCAGGCCTTCATAGCGTTGTTCGATTATATAAAGATCCGAGTCCCGGACTTCCAGCATGACCGTCACTTCAGGATTATGTAGATCTACACCCGCAGTCTCTCCTGCTCGCAGTAAACCGCCCCCTACATAACGTTCTAACTCATGGGAGGTAAAAGAGTGCTGACCGGCACGCTTAATACGCACAACAAAGCGCTTGCCTTTAAGCTCCTCGCCCAGAGCACGATGAGTATGCTCTACAATTTCGTCAAAGTTGTCATCGATATTATCAATCTGATAGCGCTGCACTCGAAGAATATTTGCAATACCCGGAATACGCTGAAGGGTAGCCGCTAGGTTCTCAGCTTTTTCTTGAGAATCGTCATTCAGGTTAACTTCGATCTTATCCCAAAAACCCTGAACCTTGACGTCTTCAAACTCTTTCTTTAACACAGCACTGATATTTTGCCGAAGCTGTTTTACCAAGCGCTGCCTGACTGGCTTGCTCTTAATGGTAATTTCTGGAAACAGTTTGACGACAAATTTCATATAAATCTCACAACAAATCAGGTTTAAGGCATTCTAAAAACGAGACTTATTCTAACCTGATTTTGTTCAATCACTAAGCAAAAATGCACACAGAGGAGTAGATGAGAACAATCTATGAATATAAAGCAGAAAAATGCTAGCTATGAAGGAGGGGAAAGAACTTGTAGGCACCTTAGGAACTACCCTACCCGATGAGTATGGTTTCCCAGCTACCTACAAGTTAACTAAATGGCCTGAGGAACAAACAAGACTATTTTAAAGAAGCGTAGTAAGCCGCTAAATTATCAATATCAGCGTCACTCAATGCAGCTGCCTGGCCCTGCATGATTGCCGCCATACCACCGTTACGCTGCTTGGTTTTATAAGCTTTCAGTGAGCTCACCAAATAAGCTTCGTTTTGTCCTGCCAAATTAGGGTAAGTTGGAATAGCTGCAATACCGGCAGCACCATGACAGGCTGCACATACTGCTGATTTAGCTTTACCCGCAGCAGCATCACCTGCTACAACACTTCCACTTACTGCAAGTGAACCCGCTACCAAAACCGATGTAACTAGCTTTCTCATCATTATTTCTCTCTCTATTTTTACCAAGGTTTTACCTTAATCCGACAATCCATCGTATTATCAGCGTAATGCACATAGCTTAGCTCAAGGGACAATATTTGTCATGAGACTTCAGCGGCACAACAGCATCTTATTACATAGCACGAAGCTATCTCTACCCGGTTTCCGGCTTACTTGACCTGAGTCAACTGGTATTGCTATCAAGTACGTTATATTGAACCTATAGCGTCAAGTATTAGTCTTGATCGCTCGTTTTAATCAAGTGTGGTAACTTGTTATGCCTCGGTTTTCCGGGGCTTTTTTTTGCCTAAGCATTCACCATCCTGGGCCAATACAGCCAAATAATGTCACAAATTTGCAATAGCTTTTAAGTAATTTATATACAAAGCAAAATCTTAGCTAGACTTATATTTTAAGACGGCCCTGAAAACCTACGTTGGCTTCCAGGGCCTCTCTATCACTTTCCAAGAATGATAATAATGAGTGAGACAACTCGGGACACAGAATGAATCCAATTGAAAATATCGCTTTAATCGCTCACGATAATCGTAAAAGCGACCTTGTTGCTTGGCTAAACCAGCATATCGAAGCTTTAAGTAGCTGCCAGTTCACTACGACAGGAACAAGCGGTAAGCTCATCGAAGAAAAAACAGGCCTAAGCGTGAACCGTGTTCAAAGCGGCCCTTTAGGTGGTGACCAGCAAATAGGCGCACTAATTGCTGACGGCAAAATTGATTTGCTGATCTTTTTTTGGGATCCACTCGAACCCATGTCTCATGACCCGGATATTAAAGCGCTACTCCGACTGGCAACGCTTTGGAATATTCCCGTCGCGTGTAACAAGAGCACCGCTGACTTTATCGTCCATTCTCCACTAATGAATAATTATCAGCGCGAAACACCCGATTTCAGTGATTATCAAAATCGACCAATAGTCACGAAATAATACTTTTGAGACTTCCTACCTTTCCGTAGAGGGCCTATTTCGGTTAGGATTCTTATCTCTAAAGATGCACGCCTAAATTATATAGGGCCCTGTATAACCTGCAGGTCCTTGTTCCAAGGGAACTATTAATCATTTTCTTAGGCTGCTCTACCTGACACACTCCAGATAGATAAGAGAAAGCAGTGAATAATATGATCTCCTCAAGCAAGCGCCGTCTGCCGATGACTTTGATAGTACTCAGCCTTTTAGCAATTTCTAACAGCTCTTTCGCTAGCCAGCTATCTCCACTTACTATGTGTGTATTTGACTTCGTGGGTCATGACGGCCCGGTACACAAGCGTATGAAGGAATTCAAAATCGATGCAACACGCTGGGGCGTAGACCTTTCTTTCAAAGTTTATACAGATGACCGTGTTGCCTCTGAAGAGTTCAAGAACGGTGTTTGTGATATGTTGAACCTGCCAGGTATTCGCGCACGAGAATATAATGACTTTACTGGTTCTATCAATGCTGTCGGCGCGATCCCCACATACAAACACTTAGGTATGATCATTAAAACCTTGAGTAGCCCAAAAGCTGGAAAGCTTATGCGCAAGGGCGAATACGAAGTTATCGGCATATCGCCAATCGGTGCCATTTTTCTATTCGTAAAAGACAGAGATATTAGCGTACCTTCAGATTTGGCTGGCAAGAAAGTAACAGTGCTCGACAATGCACCTGAAACAGGCTACCTGGCTGAGAAGATCGGCTTAACCCCCGTGTCCTCAAGTATTATGAATGCTTTGCAGAAGTTTAATAACCATGCTGTAGATATTACGGGTGCGCCTGGTCTGGCTTATGAGCCTATGGAAATGTATAAAGGCCTTGAACCAAATGGTGGCATCATTAACTGGCCCAGTCTCCAGGTGACTATGCAGCTAATCGTTCGCTGGAAAAAGATTCCTGATGGCTTTGCCCAGAAGACTCGCACATTACTGGCAAATAAATACCTTAGTGATATCAAATCAATTGAGCAGAGCGAGCAAACTATCCCCGAGAAATATTGGATCAATATTTCAGATCAAGCTAAGGATGAGTGGAATGAACTATTTCGTGAAAGCCGTTTAGCCTTGCGGGACAGAAATGTATACAACGCAAAAGCGTTAACCTTGTTCAGAAAAGTTCGCTGTAAAGTCGACCCCAACTTGGCTGAGTGTACTTCTAAAGATAAGGAATAATTTCATTTGGGGTGACGGTCTCCGTTCGGAAATGCATTAGCTGCCACCCCAGTTTCATAATCGTAAAATAACAAAAACGATTCTTATGGACGTAGCAAGCCGCTGGCTCAAGCGCTGTCTATCGCTGACTGTTCTGATACTTTTACTCGGCACGGTAACAGCAGGTACCAGCGAAAACATTAATGCACAAATGCTCAAACTAGGAATTTATCTGTGGGATGACTACTTCATTCTACGTGGAGAAGAGCCTAAGCCTGAATGCAACCCAAAGCCTGATATAGAGCTGCAACTGGATGAACTTGAGCGCGAATTCAATGCCGAGAACCAGGACTTTGAGCTGCTCGCTGACGAGTTTAACCGCGATGCTGCACGTAGCTCTCTACTAAAGCAAGTTAAGGTCTGCCAAAGTAAACACCAAGCGGCACAAACCTACCTGGCGCAAACAGACATTTGGGTTAGAGCCTTCGCGAGCATCGAAGCTTCCTTCGCTCAAATCAGCTTATTTTCAATTAACCAGCAAAAATCCATGCTGATCATCCTGCTACTCCTATGTGCCACCTACGCAACCTGGCGCAATGAGCATATTGCCTTCAGAGGCATTCGAAACAAGCATGAACACTACTTTTCTTATGCTGCGCAAACACTCGCGGCACTGAGCTTGTTTTATTCCAGCTATCGATTTTATAAGGACGCAGAAGACGCTGGAGCAAGCCTTAGTTCACCCGAACTCCTTGCTACGCTTATTGTCGGTAGCGCCGTGCTAAGTCTAGTGAGTTTCATCAAGCTTTTTAAAACCCGGCACCTAAGTAAACAAAACACTTCTCCCTTTAGAATGGTGCTTACAGTTCCCATTCAAACCTGGATGCTTCTGGCAGCTGCGTATCATTTTTTTGTCAACGAAGAGCATGCTCCTGGCATCAGCATGTACTTTACTCAGATATTCCAACTGACTAATCTACATCTGACGATCGCTCTCTATATATGGGTCGGAATGCTGCTTAAAGAGACCTTGCTTGGCGCGAAGCTTTTTGATGTCTTTAAACCCTGGAACTTTCCCCCTGAAATACTGGCCTGCATCGCCATCGCATTAATGGCTGTACCAACTGCTTATACAGGGGCCTCAGGTATTATCATTATTGCCATGGGTGCTGTGGTTTATCAGGAGTTGAGGCGTGTTGGTACTCGGCGTCAGCTTGCACTGGCGGTCACCGCAATGACCGGAAGCTCAGGCGTTGTATTAAGGCCCTGCCTGTTGGTAATCGGTATTGCCATTCTCAACAAAGAAGTCTTGAGTGATGATTTGTTTTATTGGGGAAGCCGGGTTTTCATGCTAACGCTTGCAGTGTTTTTTATGTTTGCCATGCTGACTCGACGTGGGCCTTTAAGCATCGCACCTTTTAGCGAAGCATTTCAGCCTTCTATTACAAAGTTTCGAGCACTGCTTCCTTATATCATCATTATTGCGCTCAGCATGTTGATTTACGCCGTATTGTTGAATGCCTATCTTGATGAATTTTCAGCCCCGATTATCCTCCCCGTTATTATGTTCGCCTTTATTATTTATGAACGTAAGTTCAGCCGGGACTTTGAGCAGCAAAATAAGACCTTGAATGTTAGCCCCAATATCGTATCGGCGTTTAACAATGCTATTGGCAATTCTTCGGTGCAAATTGGCGCGCTACTGATGCTAATGGCTTGCTCTTTTACGATTGGCGGCATTCTAGAACGGAGCGGTAGTGGTTTATCCATACCCGAAGGCTTTGAGTCAGTTTATCTAACCATGCTGGTTTTAGTCTTGTTTCTGGTTTTTGTGGGCATGGTGATGGACCCTTTTGGTGCTCTGATTTTGGTCTCAGGGCTTGTCGCACCGCTAGCTTATGAGCATGGAATTAACCCTATACATTTTTGGATGACCTGCCTGGTAGCGTTTGAGTTGGGTTACCTGAGCCCACCGGTCTCTTTGAACCATTTGTTAACACGGCAAGTGGTTGGTAGTCAGGAGGTTGATTTGGCACTAAGTGAAGGCGATAGTTTTTACTATCGCCATGAGCGTATCTTGTTACCGCTAATGGTGATGTCGACCACCTTATTATTAGTCGCCTTTACGCCGTTTATGTTTTACTAAACAGGCTATTTATTGCTTAACTTCAGCGTTAACAATTAGCTCACCTGATTTGGCAAACTGTAAGTGCAGCTGGAAAGTATCACCTTCCTTCAAGCTTGCCTTTAAGCCCATTAGCATCAGA
This sequence comes from Oleiphilus sp. HI0086, assembly GCF_001635225.1. NCBI lineage: Bacteria > Pseudomonadati > Pseudomonadota > Gammaproteobacteria > Oceanospirillales > Oleiphilaceae > Oleiphilus > Oleiphilus sp. HI0086. Next base: position 8,902 of record NZ_LWFZ01000058.1, on the reverse strand, counting down.
TGGTAACCACCTGGTGCAAGCTTTAAAGGCTGTCCCTTCAACAGCGCAATCTCTTCAACATGATCCATAGACATCACCCCATTAGACATTGAGGAAAGGTGTAACTCAACCATGGATGCCTGAGGGCTTGAAGCTGAAACCAGCGTATCGTCGATGGAACTGGTTAGGGTCATATACGCTGCAGTGGTTTTAACCATCGGCGGCAATAAGCGCACCCACTCACCTTCAACGCTTATTTCTGCACGGGCATGACCGGCAATCAATAATACCGCCATCACCGCAATTTTAAAAAAGTTCATCATCAACTCCTATTACCTTAGCTCGCTTGCAAAGACCTGCACATTACAACCAACCTTGCACGTTTTCATTTATTAAACTTGCCAGCACCTTGATATGCGCCTCACTGGCATTTAAGGCCGGAATATATTCATAGCGTTCGCCACCACCTTCAAGAAAATAGTCCCTGTTTTCTACGCCAATTTCTTCGATAGTTTCCAAACAATCTGCAGAAAAACCCGGACAAATTACCTGCACAAAGCGTGTCCCCTGCTTCGCGAGGGATTTTAGCGTTTCATCAGTATACGGCTGCAGCCACTCTGCAGCGCCAAAGCGTGATTGGAAAACGGTCATATACTGATCACCATTTAATTCAAGCGCCTCAGCAATCAACTGACTGGTTTCATTACACTGGGTATAGTAAGGGTCGCCTTTATCATGACTAAATTTAGGCAAACCATGATAAGACAAAAGCAGCTTTTCGGCTTGTCCGTGCAGTTTCCAATGTTCACGAATACTCTCGACAATCGCGTCAATATAGGGTGGGTAATTATGGTAGCTAGCCACGAAACGCAAGCTTGGTATCTGGCGGCGGGAAACATAATCTTTAGCGACTGCATCAAATGTTGAGCCACCTGTGGCACTGGCATACTGGGGATATAAAGGAAGCACTAAAAGCTTATCGCATTGTTGTGACGCCAGTTGGTCAAGTCGGCTGGCAATAGAAGGCTCACCATACCGCATGGCATAATCGAACAATATGGATGGCTTCTCTGCGCCTGAATTAACAGCCTGTCGCAAGGCTGTAAGCTGATCTTCAGTATGATATTTAAGCGGAGAACCGCGCTCAGCCCATACCGTCTGATAGGCATGAGCCGACTTCTTGGGCCGCACTCTAAGAATGATACCATGCAGGATAAACATCCAAATTAGCCGTGGAATTTCGACAACGCGGGGATCAGATAAAAATTCTGACAAATAGTGCCTCAAAGCCTTCGCTGTTGGCGCCTCTGGCGTACCTAAGTTAGTGATTAATACACCAACTTTCCCTTCGCTAGAAGGATAAACTTTTCCCGCTTTTAAACCCATAAATCAATTTTCCAAACGTTATGCTATTAAGCGCGCCCATAAATAGCCTAAGTACTCATGCCACGCTGCATCGGTTTTTGCCAGGTTTCGTGACTTTGGTATCCAGCTTCGCCAGCCTAAGCAATTCACTTCACATGACCTGAAATTTGTTGGCGAAGCAAGCAATGACTTAGTCTCGCCTTGCTGCAAAGTGATTTCTTTCTTAAACAAATAGACAGAACGGGGCATATGCATTGCTGACGTCACTAACGCAAATTTGGCACCGTTTATAAATTTAACCCAATGCCTGGCCTCTTCTGCCGTATCCTTTACCTCTTCAGCCAAATAAATATCGCTCTCGGGTACTCCAAGGGCTATCGCCACTCGTGATGCCGCTTTAGCATGAGATTCAATATCATCCCCATGATAGCCAGAAAGTAATAACTTTGACCCGGGATTTGCTCTGTAAATCATCAAGCCTTCAGTCAACCGACTTAATGAGGTTCCGCTCAATAGACTGCTTAAAGGTCGCTCATTCGCTGTTGAATGCCCGCCACCTAACACTAAAACAAAATCTACGGGCTGGCCTTGGTAGGCGGGATACTGTGACTCAAGAGGCCTGATCAAAGCATCCGTCACCGGTGAAAGGCTCAAAATAAATAAAGCAGTAATACTGAATAAACTGAGTATTCTGCCTAGCTTTACATAACGCTTTCGATAGAAAAAACCTGCTAACAGTAAACCGATCAAGATAAGCGGTACCGACATTAACGACATACCTAGCAGCTTTTTTAGGCCGAACAAGATATCCATCAGTTTGCGCTAACAACCTCAAAGTCTGCAAGAATATAAAGTTCACCTGAAGCGTCCAACACTTTCACCTGCCAAGCACCCAGCATATGTTTATCAATAAACTTACTTGAGTAGGACTTCTGTTTAGCAACATTTACCGGGATCCTCACCTTTGCCTGCCTTACCCCCTCACGATACCAGTGATGATAGAGTGTAGCGCCTCGCAAGCCATGCATCTCAGTATGCAGGATGACTTTGATCAGCCCGGATTCAGGCATTACGACACGATGCTGCAAGGGTTCTCCTGGAACATCATTCTTAATACTTAGGCTCAGCACAGCTTCTTTTATGGCGCTATTTATAATCAGGACAGAAGCTGGGCTCGCCTCGGAAATTTTGACTGCAGGCTGAGCGTTAACGCTTTCATCGCTGTCTGTCTCAAGAGGCTTAGCTTCAGGTGCCGGGGCTTTAATTTCTTTAGGCTCTTCAACAACTTTGGGTGTACTCACAAGCTGCGCTAGTTCCTCTGGCTTTAACTCTCCCAAAGGTGGCACCGTTACTTCGGGCTTTGGTGAAGCCTGCTTTACAGAGTCAGGATCGTCTGTTTTTTCTATGACCGCTATCTTCGGCTCCTTGATACTGCTATCTAGTGGTGTCTCAGCCTCATCAAAATCAAGTGCATCATCCTTGTTGGCAGTGGATAAACTGATAAGCAACACCAGCACGACTAACACAAGCAAGCCAAACCCTACGATGCGGTCCCAGCGAACAAAACTCTCTTCATAATGGCTATAGTCTTCACGCTGCTCGGGCAAAGGTCCGAGTGCTATCTTTCTTTTTGAGCTCATTTGTTTTTCTCTATGGCCGTGCGCCTGCCTGAACAAGCATTAAATCAATATCAAAGAAGCCCTTTCGTCGAGCAATTTTCAGAGCAGTATCACCGTCATCATCCTGATAATTCAGGTCCGCTCCAACAGCTATTAGCTGCTGGGAAATCAACATATTGTTATCTTCTACAACATGCATAAGCACCGAACGCCCCAAAGGGTATGCGTCAACTTGAGCACCGGCATTAATGAGTATTTTTAGCGTCGTTAGGTGGCCCTTTATCGCTGCTTTTGCTAAAGCTGTATAACCCTCTTTATCTCGATGATCCAATGATACACCTCTTACAATAAGCATTTTCACGATCTGATCAAAGCCCTGATCTGCCGCTTCAATCAACGCACTAGAGTCGCCCAATGAAAACCCTTCCTGCCACTGACTCCCTGCCGTCAACAAGATACGACTTATCGACGCATGTCCATTACTGAGAGCCAAGGAAAATGCCGTTCCTTCGGGTGCCATAGCATTCAATTTACCACCTTGAGAAAATGCCTTTTTTAAAGCACTGCTATCACCCCGTTCGGCAGCAAGCATCATTGGCGTTTTAGCAGGAACCTTTTGAGGACTGAGGTCCAGACGGCTTAGAATTGCTTCCGTTTGCTCATCATTTCCGGAAATAACACTACACGATGCTATCAACATCCCTGCAATGAATAGTATCATTAAGCGATAGTACATATAGTCAGTTCTTAGTTGTTGAGTTGAGAGAGAGTCTTAAGTTAACTCTACGCTACACCAAGGCGCCATTGTCATGTAATTTGAAGCCCCAGTAAAGCACTGCCTGGCAATCACTTTATTTGTATCAATTACCACCAAAATAAGTCACCGCTAACAAGTATTCACTGCATGCATCCAAGCCAAGATATCACCCTGACCCCCGAGCAAATTAAGGTTGTAGAATCACCCCTTGCTCATTATGTGGTCACTGCTGTCGCAGGCAGCGGTAAAACAACGACCCTAGCTCATCGGATAGTATATCTATTGAGCCAGGGCCATGATGCACGGCGAATTCTCATCCTAATGTTCAACAAAGCAGCAAAGACCGACTTTGCCGCCAAACTAAGACGGATCGGTAACCACCATAGCCGCCTTCCCGAGGTGCGAACCTTTCATGCGATGGGTTATCGGCTATACCAACGTTTTATTCAAGAAGGGCAACTGCGACCATTTAATAAACAAATCCTCAGTGATAAGGAGATCGACTTTCATATCTGGCGAATGCTAAATCAAATACTTGATTCCGAAGCCCTTAAAGATGCCAAACGTAATAAGAAAGATTACGTTGAAGCAGGCCACCAGTTTATCGAATCCGTTAAAAATGGCCTGCTGTCACCTCAACAAACCCTCTATGATCTTGATTTGAGCGATAAGTTCGGCTTTCTTCCTCAATTGTTTGATGTCTTCGAAAGCTGGCGAAAACACAACGCCAGAATCAGCTACACGGATATGCTTTACGATACCGTGATCGCTATTCAGCAAAATCCCTCTTTAGAAAAGCTTGTTAGCAACAAGATGGATATTGTGCTGGTCGATGAATACCAGGACACCAACGACCTTCAGCACGCACTGTTAAGCTATATCGCAGGGGACCGCGCCAAAGTGACCGTCGTTGGCGACCCTGATCAGACGATATACGAGTTCCGCGGCGCAAAACCCGAATACATCATTAACGGCTTTTCCCAACAGTTTCCAGGGACGCAGAAGCTCAATTTGAGCTACTCATTCCGCTATGGGCATTGCGTTTCTTTATTAGCGAACCACCTGATTTCCCACAACTCAGGGCGACAAGCACTGCTTTGCAAATCACATGAGTCAAACCCCTCTACCCGGGTAGAAGTACACAAGTCTAAAGATGACCCCAAGACAGTGATTGATATCCTCTCAGGCACCCCTTCTCAGGATTTGTCTCAGTATGCAATTCTCACGCGAGTTTGGAGTCAGACGGTGGGCATTGAGCTCGCGTTGTTAGAAGCCGGCATCAATTACCATATGGATGGCTACCCCGGTGTATTCCACTCCAATGAAGCGCAAAGTATTTGCGCACTGTTGGAGTTGGCATGTGGACACTTTAAAACCATGTCTACTGAGCAACGGGCTTTGAAACTGGACCTTCTGTTTCATTTTCCACATGTGGGTTTACCCGACACACAGATCAAGGCCTTTTGTCATACACTTGCTCAGCATGACAGCAATTGGGGACAATTGACCAAGGAAGCCATACCTGAAGATATTAAGCGTATACAAGCTATAAAATTAGAACGGCTGGCAAGAGCACTGAATGCGCTAGAGAACAAACCGCAGCCCTTAGCCGCGACCTTTGCAAGCTATTTTAATGAAACTGAATTATATGAAGGGATTCGTTCTCTTAGCCTGAGCCACGATCATGCAGAGGAAAAAGTCGCCTCAATTCAGGGAATTGCCCGCTTTCTAGCTCAACACAAGCTTAGCCTCGAAGATACGCTCAAGCTTTTTATTAAGCTACAACAAGACTCCGAGCAACATAACCATAAGACTAAAAAAACCGATACGGTCCAGCTATCGACCATTCATCGCGCAAAAGGCCTCGAGTGGAAACAAGTCATTATTCCCGGTCTCAACAACAAAACCCTGCCCTATACCTACAAAGATGAAATGCTAAGCAAAGCCTTGCTCGAAAGTGAAAGGCGTCTGTTATACGTCGCAATGACGCGTGCCAAAGAATGCTTACACCTCCTTATTCCTGAAGATGTTTCGAACAGCAAAGCTCAAATTTCACGTTTCCAGCATGAGCTTAATATCCCGCAAAGCACAGCGTTGGGAAGTGCTCTGGATAGTAAGCAAATAGAAGTCGCATTAGGCAAACCAAGTCGTATTACGAGGCAATATGCAGAAGAGTTACGGTGCACCTTGGTCGCTAGTGATATGGCTTCAGAAAATACTTCAACGAGCAGTGCAATATGGTTCGCAAATACGGTTAAGCATGTAGTACTTGGCTTAGGTTGGGTAAAAGAAGAGTCAGGAAATGCTTTTTCAGTCGAATTCGAAGATAAAGAGCTACGCACATTCAGTAAAGAAACAGCAGATCGCTTCTTTACTGTATTGGACTAGGCTTTCAAGCGCCTAATCGCTATTTGGTAGCGCCCTGATACCGCCCATTTCATCAATGGCCACATAGATAAAAACAGCTTCGGTAATCTTACGGGTTTGACTACCTCGTGTATCGGTTCCGAAAACCTCTACTCGAATTTTCATCGAACTACGCCCGGTATCCATTAGCTCGGTATAGCAACTTACTTGGTCACCGATAGAAACTGGCGATAAAAACTCTACTCTTTCAATCGCAACAGTCGCTGAGCGGCCTTTAGATATCTGGCTCGCTGCGGTCGCTGCGGCCAAATCCATCTGTTCCATTAACCAGCCAGCGTAAATGTCACCATGTACATTGGTATTACGAGGCATCGCAATGACTTGCAAAGTCAGACGACCCGAAGGCCCCAAACCCGATTCAGATGAATTCATTTGATCTCTTTCCTTTAATAAAGCGGCTTGCTTTCAGTATAGCCAAGATCGGAAAAGTGCCAGTGAAAATCATACACATGTGACCAAAACTTGAACTGGCCCCGAATATTTCATTTTTTGTCATAAAAATTGGTCAATGCCGAAGCGACTTTCTTAGATTTAGCTATCTAAGCAATACAACAACTCCCCGCTAAGCCCCGTAGATATGGGATCTAACAGTTTTTTTACATTCTTATGACACTTATGTGACAAACAAGACGGAGCTGTCACATAACTGTAACATTGCATCTTTATAGTGGCCTCATCAAGAAAGTAAGCAAACAAATTTTTCGGCAATTAAGCCACTTAGGAGCACTCAAGATGATAAAGAAAATAGTTAGTATCTTAGCCCTCAGTACATTAGGTGCTGTGAGCACTGCACACGCAGATGTTGATCCAAACCTTCCTAAATACGAGAAAGCCAGTGGCGTTTCAGGCAACCTTTCAAGTGTTGGTTCTGATACCTTGGCAAACCTGATGACACTTTGGGCCGAAGACTTTAAGCGTAACTACCCAAATGTAAACATTCAGATTCAAGCAGCGGGTTCTTCAACTGCGCCTCCAGCTTTGACTGAAGGTACCTCAAACATTGGCCCAATGAGCCGTATGATGAAAGACAAAGAGCGCGGCGCATTCGAAAAGCGTCACGGTTATGCGCCAACAGCCGTTCCAGTTGCAATCGATGCATTAGCAGTATTCGTAAACAAAGATAACCCAATCAAAGGTTTGACTATTCCTCAGATCGACGCGGTTTTTTCATCTACTCGTAAGTGTGGCTTCGACAAAGAAGTAAAAACTTGGGGTGACTTGGGTGTGACGGGTAACTTGGCTGGCCAAACTGTTCAGCTTTTCGGTCGTAACTCTGTATCAGGTACTTACGGTTACTTCAAAAAGAAAGCACTATGTAAAGGTGACTTCAAGAACAACGTAAATGAGCAGCCAGGTTCAGCATCAGTTGTTCAGGGCGTATCTGAGTCTATCAACGGTATCGGTTACTCAGGTATCGGTTACAAGACTGCATCTGTTCGCGCACTACCACTTAGCAAAAAAGCAAGCCAGCCATTTGTTGAAGCGACTTCAGCAAACGCGGTAACAGGCAAATATCCACTATCTCGCTTCCTATATGTTTACATCAATAAAGCGCCTAACAAAGACTTGTCTCCACTTGAAGCAGAGTTTGTTAAGTCAGTATTGTCTCAGCAAGGTCAGGAAGTTGTGGTAAAAGACGGTTACGTTCCACTACCTTCAAAAGTTGCTGAAAAGAGCTTGAAGGAACTTGGCCTACTGTAAATAACACAGGCTACTTCCGTCAGGGATGACGGTTACAAATTGTAATATAATAAAAAATCTTCTCACCATTCTATGATGAGGAGATTTTTACTTTATAATACGCGCACTTTTTACACGCTAAATCTTATTCGCAAAGATAATCTGGACATGACGACTATGAATAAAGCTGCTGTATCTGAGCCACCTAAGCTCGACTTTGATAGCCCTAAACTCGTACGCTACCGTAAGATTAGGAAGATCAAAGACCAGGTTGCAAGCACCTCTATTGGCATGGGAGGAGGCAGTGTCATCTTGGCGATCACGCTGATTTTCTTCTATCTGCTTTATGAAGTTATGCCATTGTTCGAGTCGGCTGAAATTGAGGCCGTCAGTGAATACCAAGTTCCAGCAGCAGACTCAGGCACAACGCTATACTACGCCATGGAAGAGCAAGCTGAAAAAGCCCTTCGTGTGACGGATCAGGGCAATATTATCTTCTTCAATACGCAAGACGGCAGCGTTGTCAGTAATCAGCGCCTACCCATCCCTGAAGGCGTTAGTGTCACAAGCGTCAGTGCTGCAGAGCCCGCCAGTCGCACTATTTTGGCAGGTTTGAGTAATGGCCAAATTATTATCGTTAAGCACAGCTACAAGATCACCTATCCAAACGATAAGCGCCTTATTACGCCTTATATCGAGTTTCCCTTTGGCGAAGAGCCAATGGATATGGACGAATCAGGGCACCCAATTACATTTGTCTCATTATCATTAACTGAAGACGCCATTTTGATCGTTGGCGCGAATGATCAAAGTGAACTGTTCTCAACTCGCTTCTCAAAAGAAGAAAACTTCATGACCGGTGAGGTAATGCTTGAAGCAGAGCCTGTTAGCATGCCGACATTGAATAGTGAACCAAAGTTCGTCATCGCTGAACCCGGTATGCGCTGGGTTTTTGTAGCATCGGAAAAAGACATCAACATCTTCGACCTGGCCGATAACGAACAGGCGACCATTAACGGCACCGTTCATTTGCCCGAGAACAGAGACATTATCGGCATGGAACTTTTACTTGGCG
>NZ_LWFZ01000057.1:0-825 GCF_001635225.1 Oleiphilus sp. HI0086 | reverse complement strand
ATATTCTGATTTGCTATTGCCCGGCGCACAGTCTTCGATCAAACTTTTAGTTTTTCTTATAGGTAAATTCAATGGACATTAAAGGTACACCCGCAATTGTAACTGACGGTGCATCAGGTCTTGGAAAAGGCACTGCACTCTATCTTGCAAGTTACGGCGCCAAGGTCGCGATTCTTGACTTACAAATCGAAAAAGCGCAAACCCTTGCTGAAGAAATAGGTGGCATTGCAATTGAATGCGATGTAACAAGTGCTGAAAGCGTTGAAGCAGCTATCAATAAAGCACGCGAAACTCACGGGCCCTGCGGTATAGCTGTTAACTGCGCCGGCATTGGCAGTCCAGGACGTATTCTTGGGCGTGACGGCCCAATGTCTTTAGACTTTTTTAATACCGTAATTCAAGTAAACCTTGTTGGCTCATTTAATGTACTAAGGCTGGCGGCAGCAGACATGCAAAGCCGAGAAGAAAACGCAGACGGTGAGCGAGGCGTAATCATTTCAACAGCCTCAGTAGCGGCTTATGAAGGTCAAATTGGTCAAGCTGCCTATTCTGCCTCGAAGGGAGGGATCGTATCAATGACCCTTCCCGCTGCACGTGAGCTCGCAAAGTTTGGCATTCGCGTATTAGCGATCGCACCCGGCCTCTTCCTAACGCCTATGATGGAATCATTTTCTCAAGAAGTACAAGACAGCCTTGCTGCAACATTACCCTTTCCATCTAGACTAGGTAAACCCGATGAGTTTGGTAGGCTAGTGCGTGATATTGTTGAGAACCCAATACTTAACGGTGAAGTGATACGTATTGATTCCGCTGTCCGTTTGGCAG
>NZ_LWFZ01000056.1:0-891 GCF_001635225.1 Oleiphilus sp. HI0086 | reverse complement strand
CCCAGCCATTCTTCACTAGCTGCTCCATCACATAGCGGTCGCCCACATTTGCACGAACAAAAGGAATATTCAGCTTTTGCAATGCCAGCTCTGCACCAAAGTTCGTCATTAATGTACCGACAACCCCACCTTCCAAGCGACCAGCCTGCTGACGATTCCTGGCAATAATATAAATCAGCTCATCACCATCAACCACTTCACCTTTATGATCAACCATGATGACACGGTCACCGTCGCCATCAAATGCAATCCCGAGATCAGCCTCAACTTCTAATACCTTGTCAACAAGCGCCTGAGGGCTTGTCGAACCTACATCACGATTAATATTCAAACCATCTGGTTGCACACCAATTGTGGTGATTTCTGCACCCAATTCTTTAAAGACATAAGGCGCCACCTGGTAGGTTGCACCATGCGCACAATCCAGCACAATTTTCATACCAGTCAAAGACATCGACGAAGGAATGGTCGCCTTACAGCATTCGACATAACGGCCAATTGCATCATCAATACGTTTCGCCTTACCTAGCAGGTCGGGCGCTACGACTTCAAGGTCTTTATCAAGCCAAGATTCAATCTCTAATTCAACAGCATCATCCAACTTCAAACCCTTAGAAGAAAAGAACTTAATACCGTTATCATGATAAGGGTTATGGGAAGCACTAATAACAATACCGGCATTTGCCCTATAGGTTCGCGTCAAGTACGCAACGGCTGGTGTAGGCATTGGGCCCAATAAGCGCACATCCATACCCGCTGCAGATAAACCTGCCTCAAGCGCAGACTCAAACAAGTAACCGGATATTCGCGTATCTTTACCAATAATGACACGATTCCTGAGGCCTTCTTTCTTGAAAACCTTACCACAAGCCCAACCCAGCTTAAGCATAA
>NZ_LWFZ01000055.1:0-1152 GCF_001635225.1 Oleiphilus sp. HI0086 | reverse complement strand
CATCAAACGTTCTGTTACTTCCAGCTCCACCCAATCCAAGGTTTGCAAAAATACCTGGTGATTATGCGTCCAGTCAGATAACTCGCGATGGTGAAAGTTAGTTGGGCTAAAGTTGATAGCAACGATAAATTCTTCATTGAAATCACTGCGCCACTCTTTAACCTGCGCAATGGCATGTTCAAATACCCAGATGTCGATATCAAATATCTGACCGGTTTTTTCGGCAACCGGAATAAACAAGTCCGGCCTAACCTTACCCAGGTCTTCATCTTCCCAGCGTAATAAGGCTTCGAAACCGGTAATACTCATATCGCGCAAATCAATCAAAGGCTGAAAATAGAGCTCTAGTTGATTATTAACGATCGCATCTTTCAATTTACTCTTAATCGTATTGTGCAACACGATGTTATACATCATTGACTGGTCAAAGAATGCAAATGTATTACGGCCTGCTTCTTTGGCTTTATACATCGCGGTATCTGCACGACGAATCAAATCTTCAGTATTCTCGCCATCTTCAGGGTAAAGCACGACCCCGATACTACAACCTAATTGAAGCTGCGAGTCACTTAAGACAAAGTTTTCTTTAAAGGCCAATATCGTTTTATCAGCAACATCCTCAGCATCTGCGCGAGTGTTGCACTGAAAGCAAGCGATGAACTCATCGCCACCAAAACGGGCCACATAACCTCCGTAGCGAGTGATCAACTTCTTCAAGCGGGAAGCACTATCCAGCAGAATCTTATCGCCTGTACTATGCCCCAGGCTGTCATTCACCTCTTTAAAACCATCCAGGTCAATAAAAAAGATTGCCAGCTTCGAGTATTCGGCGTTTTCCTGCTGGTTAAGCATTTCATTTTTCAGGTGATATTCAATATGGCGACGGTTAGGCAAATTTGTCAGCATGTCGAAATTTGCCTGATGCTCTAACTGGTCTTCATAGGACTCTTTTGCCAAAGCAAACTCGGCAACCTGCTTTCGTCCCCGGTTCAAAGCTTCAACCAAGTCAGCAATTTCATCACTGTATTCGGGGCGATTCAGCACAATGGGCTTATAGGTTTTACTTGTTAGCTGAGCCGGCTGAACGGTTTCACGGCTAATTTTGGAAAGGTGGCGCGTCACTGCATTTTTAACAATCGTACTGAAAACAAA
>NZ_LWFZ01000054.1:0-649 GCF_001635225.1 Oleiphilus sp. HI0086 | reverse complement strand
TATAACGCGCATCAAAACAGATATTATTCTCATGTATTTTAGCTTTGAGCTTACGTAATAACGCGGGCAAGACCTCATTTGCATCTCCCTGGATCGCTACTTTCGCTGGGTAGTTTGTATTGAGAACTTTAGGGTTAATGTCAATATGAATCAAAGATTCAGGAACCGTAACGCCAAAGCTACCTGTACCAATTTCTCCAAAACGAGTCCCTACCGCAAGCAAAGCGTCGCAATCTTCAAATGCTTTCGTTGCGGCAGGCACTGCTGCAGCCCCAAAACTCATTCCCGTATGCATAGGATCATTTGCCGGAAAGGAGCTTAAGCCTTGCAAGGTAGTAGATGCCGGTGCGCCAAGCAAGCTAGCGACTTGCGTAGCAACATCAGAAACGTCCACCGCTCCCCAGCCCAAAAACAATCCGGGCTTATTAGCCTTAATTAAGATATCGACCGCTTCATCTAGCTGCTGTTCAAAATGACCAGACTCGACAAGCGCCTTTTCACTTAAAAATTCGGCATACGTTATTTGTCGTTCAACCTCCGCCGTATAAAGCTGTATATTCACTGGTATCTCAACAAATACTGGCCCTGGTTCGCCACTCGTCGCAATTTCGTAGGCTTTATATAGCGTTCTAATAATATCTTTCTGGTG
>NZ_LWFZ01000053.1:0-819 GCF_001635225.1 Oleiphilus sp. HI0086 | reverse complement strand
TTTCTGCGCACTTCGAAAATCTCTGGTCAAAACGGTATAGTCGTGGTGAGTATACCGTTCGATAAATCGGCGACCTATCAAGCCCGTTCCACCCGTTACTAATAATTTCATACTAATCTCCCCAACGATCCGGCAGTTCCGGTTTCAATCTCTTATTAACCCACTTACGCAATAGTTTGTAATTTGGATCCACTTCAGAGTTTTCTTTCATATTGATCCAATTTGTTTTTAACGACGTAAACCTTCTTGAATATCATTTATTCGCTGTCGCGAAACTGTTCGGCTCTGAGTCGAACCAAAGAACTTATAAAGAGGTTAACTGTGAGTCATTACAAAGCACCATTGGATAATATTAATTTCGTCTTGTTTGATGTCTTAAACTCCGGCCAACTAGCCGAAAGTCCTGCGTTCACCGAAGCCACAGAAGAAATGCAAAGAGCAGTTATAGAAGAAGCTGCTAAACTGGCCGAGGGCGTGTTACTGCCTATCAATACATCTGGTGACAGAGAAGAGTGCCAATTCGATCCAGACACTAAAACAGTGAAAACTCCAAATGGCTTCAAAGCAGCCTACGAACACTACCAACAAGGTGGATGGAGTGGTTTGTCGTCTGCGCCTGAGTTTGGCGGGCAAGGCTTACCACACTTACTAAAAAACGTTGTTGATGAAATGGTCTGTTCAACGAACCTATCGTTTGGCATGTACCCAGGTTTATCTCATGGTGCGATAGACTTACTCCAGCAGCACGGTACAGAAGCACAAAAGCAAACCTACCTACCAAAGCTTATACAAGGCATTTGGACTGGCACCATGTGCTTG
>NZ_LWFZ01000052.1:0-784 GCF_001635225.1 Oleiphilus sp. HI0086 | reverse complement strand
CTTCTTTGAAAGTTCTCCAGCGATCTCTAGCCAGGATAGAGACTCTTTCTTCATGACTGACAACACTTGAGCGGAGGGTGTTAGATCTGGTGTATCGAGTTTAGCTAGCTGTTCCTTTAGTGCCGACTTATAACGTTGGTCGCTCGTTGCCTGGTCTAGTACTTCGGCAAGACCTTGCATGCCTTTTAGAAGCTCAAGCCCCCAGCTACTTAGCGTTCGCTTTTGTGATTGGTCGGTGAGTTCAAGTCCTGGTCTTCTACCTTCATTGACGACCAGGTCAAAGTTACTATCGAGATATTCACATTCCTTATCGCCAATTACCGGAGAGTCCTGGAGTAAGCAAAAGCTCAGGAATATATCCATAAAGTCGACCTGTCTGTCAGAAATTCCCAATGGTAAAAATGGGTTCAAATCCAGGCAGCGTACCTCGATATATTCGACTCCGCGTTCGTTGAGTGCATGCCGTGGCGTTTCGCCTGACAGTGCACTGCGCTTTGGTCGGATTGAGCTGTAATATTCGTTCTCGATTTGCAGAATATTCGTATTGATCTGAAGGTAAGCGTCACCTTTCTTTAGCCCAAGCTCTTGGTATGGCGGGTAAGAAGTGTTAATGGCATCGCCAAGTGTATGGGTGAAGTTTTCCAGGCTGTTAAAGCAGATATTTAGCGATGATTGGGCGTTGTTGTGATAGCCGAGGTCTCCCATTCTGAGCGAGGTAGCATAAGGCTTATACAGCGTGCCCTTATCATCAAATGATTCGAGGCAGTGATTTTGGCCAGCGACA
>NZ_LWFZ01000051.1:0-749 GCF_001635225.1 Oleiphilus sp. HI0086 | reverse complement strand
TTTAATAGCAAACGAAGCGCTCTTTGAGTATGAGCATTGGCTTTTCAATGGCGATTTACCTGAACGTCTTCGCTATAACATCGATCCAGGCTGGTATGGTGAATTGCCCAGAGCCTATATTTACTCCGCTCGCGGGCAGCGGGTTGCACATAGCGGCATGTCGACAAAAGCAATGTTGGAACAGTGGTTGGCTTTAATTCATGCGAACTCTGCACCGGAAAGTACCGATTCACCATGACAACTTCCAAGCCTATACGTATTACCGTTATCGTGTCAGTGCTTGTTCATTGCGGAATGATGTTGGCCGTTTTTCTTACCGTGTCTGGTGGTGTTAGCCTAGATACTGTTAATGTGGATAAGCCATTGCTGCGTCCAGCGCTTGTGATTAGTCATCACCATGTTGCTGCAAAGCCAAAGCCAAAGCCAAAGCCAGAGCCAGAGCCAGAGCCAAAGCCAGAAAATCGATCAGAGAATGAACACTTTAGCTTTCCATCTGAAACCGTTTTGCAAGCGCAAAGCCTGGGTTTAGAAGGTGAATCGATACTTGCCTATAAACAGGAGCTGTTTAAGCTTATTGAGGCACAGAAATTTTATCCGAAGCGCCTCAAAAGAATGCGTAGAGAGGGTGAGGTGACGATTGAATTCACGCTCTTGGCAAATGGCGATTTAAAAGTCATTAAAGTCATCGACTCGCGTGGACATAAACTCTTCAAACAAGCTTCACTGGCAGCGCTAAAGAAGGTCGACAC
>NZ_LWFZ01000050.1:0-1053 GCF_001635225.1 Oleiphilus sp. HI0086 | reverse complement strand
TATTGAAGACGCTTGGTCTGCAGGATGTACGCTATGCTGCGAGTGGCTCTGCACCACTAAGTCAAGATACGATTGCCTGGTACCAAAAGCTTGGTCTTGAACTCCTCGAAGGCTACGGCATGTCTGAAAACTTTGGTTATTCTCATATGTCCCAGCCAGGCAGAAGTTGCCTTGGTTACGTAGGTGAACCTTTACCTGGTGTTGATTGTCGAATCAGTGAGCAAGGTGAAATTCAAATCAAGAGCCCTACCCTGATGATGGGTTACTACAAGGATGAGGCGAAAACCAAGGCTGAGTTCACTGAAGATGGCTATTTGAAAACCGGGGATCGTGGTGAAATTGATGAACTTAAACGCCTTAAGATTACCGGACGAACCAAAGAAATATTTAAAACCAGTAAAGGTAAATACGTTGCGCCAGCGCCAATAGAGAATAAGATTATTGGCCATCAAGACATTGAGATGGTTTGTGTATCGGGCGCTGAGTACCCACAACCTCACGCATTGGTAGTATTAGCCGAATCATCGGCCAAAAAAACAAGCTGTGATGACTTTAAAGCAGAGCTTGCCTCTAGCTTTCAATCTTTAATCAAGGACGTAAACTCTACACTTGACCCTCATGAGCATATCAAGTTCGTGACGATTGTCAGTGATGAGTGGAGCATCGCCAGCGGGCACCTAACACCGACGATGAAGATGAAGCGAGATGTTATTGAGTCGAGTTACAAGCCTCATTTGGATGATTGGTATGAAGCACGCCAAGCGGTTGTTTGGCATTAGGGTGCACTATCGTCATCCCGGTGTGCTCTTCAGCCGGGATCCATGATACCTAGCACGGCGCATCAAGCAAAATGGATTCCCGCTTAACACACTGCGGGAATGACGCGTCTTTAAGACTACGGGAATGGCGCGTTTTTAAGACTGCAGGATTTCAGCAACTTGACCATCCGTGAAATCCCTATCACCGTTCCGAAAAGAATATATCACCGTATTCAGCTTCGGCATTCGACCCGGAGTCATCGGCATCAGTCATAATCGCAATCGCCTCAACTTC